>JAYSSW010000088.1:0-5069 GCA_043720335.1 Planctomycetia bacterium | reverse complement strand
CGGGCTTGATGTCGCGGTGGATGTGCTTGTGCGCGTGGGCGGCGGCCAGGCCGCGGGCGATCTCGCGCGCGACGCGGAGGATCTGCGAGAAGGACGCTTTCTTGCCCTGTTTCAGCCAGTCCTCGAGGGTCATCCCCTTGAGGTGCTGCATCGCCAGGTAGACGACGCCGCGGTCCTCGCCGACCTCGTAGACGGTGACGATGTGGTCGTGCTCGATGGCGGCGGTGGCGCGGGCCTCGCGCTTGAACCGCTCGACGGCGGAGGCTTTGCGGGAGATCGAGGGGAGCATCACCTTGAGGGCGACGGTGCGGTGCAGCAGGCTGTCCTCGGCCATGAAGACGATGCCCATGCCCCCTTTGCCGAGGATCTTCAGGACGCGGTACTTGCCGAGCCGGCCCAGCTCGTCGGGGGCCTGGGGCGGGGCGAGGAAGTCGAGCGAATCGTCGGGGGAAGCGGCATCGGGGGGTGTCGCCGACGGCTTGCCGGAGTCCTTCCTGCCAGGCGCCGGCTCGCCAGCGCTTCTCTGCGGCTTCGACTTGTCGCTCATGGCTCCTCGAACGTCCGCAGTCCCGCCGACGGGCGGCGTGTCTCCCTAGTCGTACCACATTTTACAAAGGTGCGATTCAAGAATCATGAGGGAAGCGTCATCCTCGCGTCTTGCACCCATCTTGAACGCGACCGACTTCGCTCGACACGAAAGCGGCAGCAGGCGATTCGCCTCGCGCCAGGGGATGGACTCGCCGCGACCGCCCGCCATTACTCGCCTTCGCGCGCGGCGCGGGCGCTGCTATCCTTGGGGCGTGAATCTTCGCACTGCCGCACGGAGGCGACACGCCATGCAGCTCGACCCGATGACCTTGATGTGGATCCAGATGGCGACCGGCGCGTTCGGCGCCTTCACGCTCGTCTACCTGTTCCGCTCCGGGATGCGCAAGCTCGGCTTCATCCTCGAGATCAACTCCTTCTTCTCGCCCAAGGGGGGCTGCCAGGACGCCATCGTCCGCGAGATCGGCAAGGCCCGCCGCGAGATCCTCGTCATGGCCTACTCCTTCACCGCCGACCCGCTCACCTTCGCCCTCGTCGAGGCCAAGAAGCGCGGCGTCCACGTCGAGATCCTGCTCGACAAGAGCAACGAGATCGAACGCTACTCCGACCTGCGCATCTTCCTCGAGCACGGCCTCGACCCGAAGATCGACCACGACCACGCCATCGCGCACAACAAGATCATGGTGATCGACCGCGGGACCGTCGTCACTGGCAGCTACAACTTCACGAACCAGGCCGAACACGAGAACGCCGAGAACCTGCTCGTCATCAAGGGGCACCCCGAGTTGACGAAGTGGTACTGCGACAACTTCTTCAAGCACCAGGCCCACTGCAAGCCGGCCCAGATCCGCGAGGGCGAGCAGCGCGACCGCCACTCCGCCGCGACGACGCAGCACGCCCACAAGGCGGCGTGACGGGGCGGCGCTGCACCTGTTGGCTGTTGCGGCGAAAGCCCAGGGACAGCCGTCCCTGGGTATTCAAATCCCCCGGGACGCCGTCCCTGGTGCTCTGTGGTCACTTCTTGCGCTTGCGGTTCTTCTTCTGGTCCTGCCGCTTGCGCTTGTTGTCCTTCTTGCGCTTCTCCTCCGCCGCGCGGCTGAGGGGATTGGCCTCGCTCTGTTGCGGCGGCGGCAGCCCCTCGGTTCGTGCCCACTCCGTGGTTCGCTCCCGCTCCGGCGGCTTCTCGCCCAGCCCGAGCGCATAGAGCACTTCTCCGAGGCTGCCGCAGATGTAGTCCGCCACGCAGTCCTTCGCGTAGGCCTCCTTGATCGCGTCCGCCGACTCGACGGCTTTCAGCTCCTTCAAGTACGCCACGATGAAGCCGCTTTCCTCCGCGTCGCTGGGATCCCCCTTGCGAAGCTCGCTGGTCAGGATCGCGACGGCCCGGTCGCGCGTTTCCGGGAAGGCAATCGGCAGGCAGCCGACCAGTCTGCAGACGGCGCCGCTGCTGGCGATTCGCTCCTCGCCACCCAGGTGGGCTTCCATCGCGGGGAGCGAGCCGGGGCCGAGGAGTGCGGACAGCTCGACCACGTCGTCAAGGATCCCAAAGTTGTCAGGATCCACCGCCAGCAGGTCGAGGAAGGGCTGTGCCGCCTTCTCGTGGCCGAGCTGCGCCAGGGCGCGCGTCGCGTGCATCGGGCCGTAGGTGAGGGGATTGTCTTTCCCCGACTCCTCCAGGGTCTTGTCGTGCATCAGGCGGATCAGCTCCGGGGCGTGCTCCCACGCCAGCCCCAGCGCCGCGTAGTCGAGCCAGTCGTTCGTCGACACGTCTTTCGGCCAGCCGATCGTCAGCAGCTGGTCCACCGGCGGCGTGTAGGTTGTCATGTCCGTCTTCCTCGTTGACGCGGTTATCCCAGCGTCCGTTTCGCGGTTTGCCGATTGGCCCCCCCGCGACGCTGCGGATGGAAAGCCCTGGCGGTTTTTCTACAAAAAACCATGAACCATCGCTCCACGCAGGAGGCACGCATGAATCGTCTCGCTGACATCCGCGCCAAGATCGACACTGCCGAGCGCCTCTCGTTCGACGACGGCGTCTTCCTCTACGACCAGGCCGACCTGTTCACGCTCGGCGAGCTGGCCAACACCGTCCGTGAGCGTAAGAACGGCAACTTCGCCTACTACAACGTCAACATCCACCTGAACGCCACCAACGTCTGCGTTTACCGCTGCAACTTCTGCGCTTTCCGGGCCGACCTGAAAAGCGAGAAGGCCTACGTCATGTCCGACGAGCAGATCCTGCACCGCGCCGCCGAGGCCGAAACTCGCGGCGCCACCGAGCTGCACATTGTCGGCGGGCTGCACCACCAGCTCCCCTACGAGTGGTACCTGCGTGTCGTGCAGATCGTCCACGAGGCGCATCCCCGGCTGCACCTGAAAGCGTACACCGCCGTCGAATGGGACTGGTTCGCACGCATGACGGGGCGCACCACGCGCGACATCCTCGCCGAGTTCAAGGAAGTCGGGCTGGGGAGCCTGCCGGGCGGCGGGGCGGAGATTTTTCACGCCGAGGTGCGCGACCGCATCTGCGAGCACAAGGCCGACGCCGACTCGTGGATCCGCATCCACCGCGAAGCCCACCAGCTCGGCCTGCGCTCCAACGCCACCATGCTCTACGGCCACATCGAGAAGACGCCGCACCGCATCGACCATCTGGTCCGCCTCCGCGAGCTGCAGGACGAGACGGGCGGCTTCCAGACCTTCATCCCACTGGCGTTCCACCCCGACAACACCAAGCTCGGCGAGCAGGAGAACCTCAAGAAGCCGAGCAGCCTGATGGACCTGCGGACGATGGCCGTCAGCCGGCTGATGCTCGACAACTTCCCGCACGTCAAGGCGTACTGGGTGATGCTCGGCATCCCGACGGCGCAGCTTTCGCTGAGCTACGGCGCCGACGACATCGACGGCACCGTGGTGCACGAGAAGATCTACCACGACGCCGGCAGCGATGTTCCGCAGGAGCTGACAACCGCCGAGCTGCGCCGCTTGATCGAGGAGGCCGGCCGCGTCCCGGTCGAGCGCGACACGCTGTACCACGAGGTGATCCGCGACCAGCAGAGCTGGCGCCTGGGCCGCGCGGTGTCGCTGGAACTGGTCCCGGCGTGAGCGCGGTTTCTACCAGTCGCTCGGCAACTTCTCGCCGCCGGCGGGCGTCAGCAGCGCCCACCAGACGAAGCGGTCCATGTCGCCTGACAGGCTGCGGACGCTCGCGTCGGCCATCACCGCGCTCAGGGTGCTGTGCCCCGTCGCGGCCAGGCACGGGTTGCAGCCCCCCTCGGCGACCGGCTGCACCTGGAAACGGCTGTTGCGCGGGTCGCTGGGGCTGGCCGGGCCGACCCCCTTGCGATCACTCCACGAAAGCTGGCCGTTCCGCAGCGGCTCGACGTACGCGATGAACGGGTTGCGGCAGTCCCCCTGGAAGTAGGCCCATTGGCTGCCCCCCTCGTACTTCTCGCCAGCGTTCAAATCCGCACGGATCCACGACGACGCGTACTTCTCGGTGAACAGGATCGTGCTGCTCGCCCCGTCGCGGAAGGTGGAGCCGAGCTGCGGCTTGCCCTGGGCGTTCTTGTTCTCGAAGCGGGCGTCGACGTTGCCGAACACGAGGTAGTTGCCCGCGTAGCTGCTGGGGGCGTACTGCGTGGCCGGGTTGATCCCCGACATCATCGTGGGGTCGCTGGGGCACTGGAACAATGGGATCGGCGTCTTCCAGACGTTGTTGGTGTTGTAGAAGAGGATGTTCAGCTGCGGCTTGCTGGGGGGGAGGTAGCGGCCCGACTCGTAGAGGGGGTGCTGTTCGAGGTGGGGCAGCAGGTGGAAGAAGACGTTGCCCAGGCCGGTGTCGCCGCTGGTGACGCGCTGGGTGGGGTAGAAGCCGAAGGCGGGGGGCATGCTGCGGTGGAGGTCGTGGGCGGCGTGGCAGGCGAGGGCGATCTGCTTGAGTCGGTTGCCGCAGTCGGCCCGCGCCGCCGCCGCCCGGACGCGGACGACCCCCATGACGGCGAGGCCCAGCAGCACCGCGACGACGGCGATCACCACCAGCAGTTCGAGCAGCGTCAGCCCGCGACGACGTGCCATGCCTCACCCGCTCTTCTTGAAGCGCCAGCGATAGACGCCCGCCGCCGCGACAGCGGCAAGGGCGATGGCGGCGATGGTGATCCAGAGCCAAGCGTAGCTTGGCGCGGGGCTGTCGGCGACAACCGGAATTGTCTGCAGCGACACGCCTTCAAGACGATAGCCGTCGTCGGTTTTCACCCAGCGTCCGTCGCGGATGCCTTTGTCCGCGATCAATTCCATGTAGCGGAACGCGGAAAAATCAATCAGCTTCCAGACGCCGTAACTGGGCTGGTGGCTGGACAGAGTGTCGGCTACCGTCAGTTTCAGCCCCGTGGTCTTGCTCAACCGGGCCAGCACGTTGGGAAGCTGAGGGTTCTTTTCGTCAATCGAAAGCTTCGACCGCAGTTTCAAGTCGGTCGATAGCGGATGCTGCTTCGCGTACTGCTCCGCTGCGAGGACGGCCTTGATCG
>JAYSSW010000087.1:0-10682 GCA_043720335.1 Planctomycetia bacterium | reverse complement strand
TCAACGACCTGCTGAAATTATTGACGCTGGTCGATGGCCTGGCCCAGCGCTTCTTCGAGAGCCACAAGGGCCTGCGCGCCGCCCTCGAAATGCTGGCGTCGAAGGACGAATAAGATGCAGCGGCGCCGCCGTGCAACAAACGGGGCCCAACATCACTAACCCTGAGCGCAAGCGAGGGGATCGCAGCGAACCATGCTTGCGGAAAAAGTTTGTTCGTTCCGCAGGTCGTCAAGGTATCCCCTCGCTTGCGCTCAGGGTTAGTGAAGTTCGTCGAAAAACGATGAGAATGGCCAAACGAGGTGCATCATGGGAAGGGTCCTCACCGAAGTCCTGATCGAGAACCTGGAAGACCTGTGGGCCGTCAAGCGCGGGCTGCTTACCAGCGACCAAGCGCGGCGAATCGTCGTGCAGGACGCCCTGGTCGACACCGGCGCGACGCTTCTGTCGCTGCCGACCCCGCTGCTGACGCAGCTCGGCCTGGCCAAAGTCTCGACGAAAAAGGTGAAGAGCAGCCTGGGGACCGGCGAGGCCGCGATGCACGAAGCGGTGCGGCTGACGATCCAGGGGCGGAGCTGCACGATGGACGTGATGGAGGTGCCGGACGGCGTGCCGGTGCTGGTCGGGCAGATTCCGCTGGGGCATCTCGACCTGGTTGTCGATCTGCGCAGCCAAACGCTGGTCGGCAACCCCGCCCACGGCGGCGAGAACATGTACGAACTGTATTGAGCCGCAACGAAAACCAAGGAGACTGATCCATGATCGTGACCACCGCCAACGACGCGGCCGGCTACCGCGTCACCGAGTATCTGGGCGTCGTGCGCGGCATCGTCGTCCGTGCGCAGACCATCACGCAGGGGTTGCGCGGCGCCTTCGCCAGCGTCTTCGGCGGCAACATCGTCGCCTACGAGGAGGTCTGCGAGCAGGCCCGCAAGGACGCCTTCCGCCGCATGCTCGACCACGCCCGCGACATGGGCGCCAACGCCATCGTCGCCATGCGCTACGACGCCACCGAGTTCGCCCCCGGCATCACCGAGGTGCTCGCCTACGGCACGGCCGTCCGCGTCGACGAGATCCCCGACGTGCCCCACGCCCGCGACGCCACCGAAGGCACCGGCGTCCGCTCCCGGGACCGCGGCTGACCGCCGGGCTATGACGGCTTGCCGCGGGGACGCTTCGGCTTCTCCTTGTCGCCCGGCATCGCGAAGAAGTCGGCCACCTTGCAGCGGAAGCCAGGCAGCACCGGGTCGCCCGCCAGCTTCCCTTTCTCGCCCACGACCTGCGGACCTGCGTCCGCGCGGTAGACGGTGACGGTGCGCGCCGACGGATCGACGAGCCAAACGACTTCGACGCCGTTGTCGAGATAGTCGGTGATCTTCGTGTTGACGAAATCGGCGCGGTCGTTGGGAGACAGCACCTCGGCCACCAGCCGGGGCGGCGTGTCTCCCCATTTCTCCGGCAGATCGTCGAACGCCTGCACATCGTCGTAGTACGCCACGTCGGGGCCGCGCACCGTGTCGGCGTCGATGACGACGCCCGTGTCGTTGGTCGCGACATAGCCCGTCTTTCGCTTGCGGGCATGAAGCTGCAGAACGAAAGAGATGTTCGAGCAAACCACACAATGAATGCGGGTTGGGCGTGGCAATTCGATGACCTCCCCTCGCACGAGTTCCAGGGTGCGCGGCTCGTTCTCCGGCAACTGGACGAAGTCGTGGAACTCGTCGGCCGTCAGCAGCTTTGGAATTTGGATGGCGAGATTCATGGCAGTCCCGTGATCGCGTGCGTTTCGCAGGGATTCTACCCGCCGACCGACCAACATGCCACACCCAACGGAAGAAAGCAGGGGACGGTTCGCCGCTGCGGAGCTAGAACAAACGCGGCGCGAAACCACCAGCCGAATCGGGACGACGACAGCCATGAAAATCCAACGCATCCGGGCGTACCAGGTCGATCTGCCGCTGTTCGAGGGGACCTACAAGTGGTCGGGCGGGAAGTCGGTCACGGTCTTCGACAGCACCGTCGTCGAGATCGAGACCGACACCGGCCTGGTCGGCTTCGGCGAGGTTTGCCCGCTGGGGCCGTTCTACCTGCCCGCCTACGCAAGCGGCGTGCGGGCGGGCATCAAGGAGCTGGGGCCGCACCTGATCGGCGAGGACCCGCGCGAGCTGCTGAAGCTGAACCGCCGCATGGACGCTGCTTTGAAAGGGCATGCCTACGTGAAGTCGGCGCTCGACATGGCGTGCTGGGACCTGCTCGGCCAGGCGGCGAACCTGCCGGTCTGCACGCTGCTGGGCGGCCGCTTCGGCGACGACTTCGTCCTCTACCGTGCCATCTCGCAGGAGTCCCCCGAGGCGATGGCGGGCCGCGTCGCTGGCTACCGCGCCGAGGGCTACCGCCGCTTCCAGTTGAAGGTGGGCGGCGAGGCGGACGTCGACATCGAGCGCATCCGCGCCGTCGCCGCCCAGCTCCAGCCGGGCGACCGCCTCGTCGCCGACGCCAACACCGGCTGGCTGATGCACGATGCCATGCGCGTCGTCCGGGCCGTCCGCGACATCGACGTGTACATCGAGCAGCCCTGCCTCAGCTACGAGGAGTGCCTGTCGGTCCGCCAGCACACCGACCACCCGTTCGTGCTGGACGAGGTGATCGACTCGGTCGACGTGCTGCTGCGCGCCAACGCCGACCGGGCGATGGACGTGGTCAACCTGAAGATCAGCAAGCTCGGCGGCCTGACGAAAGCGAAGCAGGCCCGCGACCTGTGCGTCTCGCTCGGCGTCGCCATGACGCTGGAGGACAGCTGGGGGGGCGACATCGTGACGGCCGCGATCGCGCATCTCGCCCATAGCACGCCGACCGAGCTGCTGTTCAGCTCGACCGACTTCAACAGCTATGTCAGCGTGAGCATCGCCGACGGCGCCCCGCGGCGCGTGAACGGCCGCATGGCCGCCAGCACGCGCCCCGGCCTGGGCGTCGCGCCGAAGCGCGACGTGCTCGGCAAGCCGGTGCTGGAGGTGGCGTGAGCGAGGCGGATTCGGCTCGTCCGAGCCTGAACGCAAGCTTCCCGATTCGAGGAGGGACGCCTGCGCCCCTCTCCCCGCGGGAGCGGTTCGACTTCGCATGGCATTTGCTTGGCGAACCTGGAAGCAGCCGAGGAGGCTGTCCAACGTGAACGGCTCGAAAAGTTGAGCAAGCCCGGCGAAACCTCGTCCGGTTTCGCCGAGCGTATCCCATGCGAAGGTGAACCGCTTTAGATCCGGTGCAGCTTGGTGCTCTCCATGTTCTGGTAGTAGATGGCGAAGAACAGATCGCGGTATTCGATGGCGATCTTCCCGTCCTTGGGCGTGGTCGGGGTCCAGGTCGATTTCGCCCCCTTGTTGACATAGTGGACATTCAGCTGATCTCCCTTCAGGCCGAGGGGCCGGCCGCCGCCGTCGAGCTGGACGCGCCGGTTCTGCGTCCCGGCAGGCGACGCGTGCACGTCGAAGACGTCCGCGCCGAGCAGCCCGTTGACCTTGGGAACGCTGATGCTGCGGTAGTCGGCCAGCGTCAGCAGGGACTGCCCCAGCGTGTTCCGCAGCACCAGGAACGGATCCTTCGAGGTGCCTGCCGCGGCGAGATTGATGGTGAAGCGGTCGTGGTGCACGCCGCCGCCGAACATGCCGTTCTGGGTTTGGCCGTTGACCTGCAGGGTGTCCAGGTCGCCGGCATTGCCCTGGGCGAACATCTCTTCCACGCCGGCGTAGTAGATCGGCGTGAAGGCGTTGAGATCGGCCCGACCCGTGTTGGGCGTCGTGGAGGGCCGGAGGCTCATCGCGTCGTTGACGCCCAGTCTGCTGACCAGCGCCAGCCGGTCACGGCCGGCCAGGCCGTCGATCTCGCGTCGTTCGACCGAAGTGGTCAGCGAACCCGCGCCGAGGGTCGTCGTCGCGCCGGACACCAAGAACTGGTCGACGCCCGGCGTGCCGAACAGGACAGCACGGTCGTTGCCGAGGCCGCCGTTGAAGTGGACCCGCGAGGCGAGGTTGCGAGCCGTCAACTGGTCGTTGCCCGCCATGCCGTCGATGTGGACGTCGGTTTTCGGCGCGGTCGAAGCGACGTTGACGAAGTTGTTGGCGTTGCTGAGCTTGACGACCAGATCCTCGATGGTCGCATATTTGATCCCTGCGGAGCCGTTGCGGGCGACCGTCGTGCTGCTGAGGAGGTAGGGATTGGCGTTGCCAGACAGCGAGTCGTCGACGGCGAGCTTGTCGCGTTCGCCGGCGGCCCCCGTGCCCCCCTGGACGATCAGCTTGCTGTGGAGGCTGTTGAGGTTGCGGGCGACCGGGCTGACCCGGATCGTGTCGGAGCCAGCCCCGCCGTCGATGAGGGTTGCGCCGGTGAAGGGGGGCGTTCCTTCCACGTCGATGGCGTCCTTGCCCGCGCCGGCGTGGATCGAGACCTGGTTGAACCAGGGGGCCGCGTTCAGGGCGACATGGTCGTTGCCGCCGCCGGTGCGGAGCTGGGTGGTTTCGACCTGGTCGTAGACCACGTTGAGCAGGGGCACGCCATGCAGGCCGAGTTTGTTGACCCGGCCACTCAGGACGCCGGCGTGCAGGTTGATGGCGAAATCGCCGTTCGCCGTGTTGAGGTCGTCGAAGACGTGCAGTTGGTCCTTCTCGACGGGAGCGGCGTTGTTGGTCTCCTGCGACGGAAGGTAGCCTTTTTCGCCGTGGATCGTGACGTCGCCGGCGACGAGGTCGACGTTGCGGGAGACGGCGGCGATGGTGAAGCCGTCGCTGCCGAGGTTGCCGAAGAGTTCGAGGTCGGTGCGGAAGCCGAGCGATTCGACGTTGAAGGTGTCGTCGTGCTCGCTGCCCAGGATCTGAATGGTTTCGACGAGTTCGGAGTAGGCGGCGAAGCCGAAACCGTCGGAGCCGGTGATGGTGCCGGCGTAGATTTGGAAGTCGCGTCCGACGGGGGCGTCGCGGTCGTCGAGAACCAGCAGGTCGGCCCCGCCTGCGCCGTCGAAGAAGACGGAGCCTTGGACGGTGCCCAGGTCGCCTCGTCCGACGCGCACCGTGTCAGCGCCGCCGGGGAGATAGGCCACGTCGCCGAAGACCTGGACCTGCGCGTCGGGCGCGAGGTTCCAGACTTCGACGGTGTCGTTGCCCCCTTCGCCGTGGACGACGACCTTGGCGGTGGAGGCGATGTCGTGGACCTGGATGATGTCGTCGTTGAAGCCGGCGCGGATCTCGATGTTCATGCCGGCGGCGATGTCGCGGACGGTGATGAGGTTGGGGTCGGTGTTGCCGACGAGGACGATGTCCTCGACGGTGTCGAAGACGAACAGCTTGCCGGGGGTGTGGCTGCTGGCGTGGATGACGCCGTCGTAGGTGATCTCGGCGTTGTCGATGCCGCGGATGGAGTACTCGCTGCTGAAGCCGTTGGGGTCGTTGATGAAGAGGCCGTCGGAGCCGCCGTCGCCGCCGACGACGGTGAGGTTGCCGAGGAGGTGGTCGAAGACCGAGTTGCCGAGGGGGTTGCCGAGGACGAAGGAGTCCTGCCCGGCGCCGCCGTTGAGGATTAGGTCGAGGCTGACGGGGGAGTCCTCGATGAGGAAGGTGTCGCTGCCGCCGAGGCCGCGCAGTTCGAGCGACTGCAGGACGTCGATGCGGAAGGAGAAGAAGAGGCTGCCGTCGACGACGAGGTCGAGGAGGTTGGCGTCGAGATCGTTGCGGCGAAGCTGGAAGACGTTGTCGCCTTCGTCGCCCTGGACGACCATGCCGGTCCAGGCGTTCTCATAGGAGGTGCGCAGGACGGGGACGCCGCCATCGGAGTTGCGGACGATGGCGACCTGGATGTCGTTGGGGAAGTCGACCATCATGGTGTTGACGCGGTTCGGGCCGGCGCCGGATCCCTGGTCGTTGTTCTGGGGGAAGTTGTTGCCCCCCTTGCCGAAGTAGGTGCCGAAGAGGCCGCTGGAGGTGTCGGAGAGGCCGAGCTGGTCGTCCCGCATGGCCTGGTAGACTTCGGTGAAGTCGGGGTGGTTGCCCAGGCCGGCCATGAACTTCGCCAACTGCGCGGCGGACAGGTTCCAGCCCATGCCGCCGACGTGGAGGCGCTGGTCGCCCGTCTCGTAGCCAGCGGTGCCGTCGTCGGGGAAGTTGTACAGGAGGGTAGGCGTCTCGGAGGTGTGGCCGGTGGAAGCGTCGGGGACGCCGAGCGGCACGAGGACCTCGGTGTTGACGTAGTCCAGGAAGATGCCGGCGAGCAGTTCGGGCTTGTGGTCCTCGGAGACATCGTCGAGTTCGGCGCGGTCTTCGCCGACCAGCATGTAGGGCAGCATGACGCGCAGCAGGGAGTAGTTGGTGGTGTTGTAGCCGCTGGCGTTCTGGGCGACCTGCGGCCCGCCTTCGACGAGGTCCTTGAGGTCGGCGTAGTCGAGCCGGCGGATGTTGAACCCGGAGGTGTGGTTGAGCAGGTCGCGGAAGGTGAGGGACGACACCGCAGCGGGCACGGCCCACGAAGCGGGGAAGTAGCCGCCGATCGGCTCGTCGATGGTCTTGCCCTGGCTGAACAGCAGCTTGACGACCGCTGCCGCCGTGATGGTCTTGGCGGAGCTGGCGATCTCCATGCGGCTGTCGGAGGTGAAGGCGAGTTCGCCGTCGGTGGCGGTGCGGGCGAAGCCGTCGCCCCCCTCGGCCACGATGGCGCCGTTGGGCGAGGTGATCGCGTAGCCGAAGCCGACGACCGTGCCTTCCATGGCGCCGTGGATGTTTTGTCCGAACAGCTGCGGATCGAAGGTCGATTCGCCGATGACGACGCTGGCGAGGACGAGGCGGTCCTCGAGATGATCGATGCAGGGCTTGAAGGGAGCTTTCATGACGGGTTCCTTGAGAGGTGGTGGTTTGTGGACGTGGGCGGAAGCCTGTCGCTGCGGTCGCAGTGCTGGCTCCGCCTTGCTGCCTGTCGCTCGTTTTTTCACCGGCGGTTGCGACAAGAATTGCGGAACTTCATCGGAGGCGGCGCTTGTCCGCCCCGGAAATCCGACGTAATATGGACCGCGCTCATCGGTTGCGGCCTTGATGCGGGAGCCTTGCATGTCGTCCGAGGGATCCGTCACCCGCTGGATCGGACTGCTCAAGCACGGCGACGCCTACGCGGCGCAGAAGCTGTGGGAGACCTACTTCGCGCGCATGGTGCGGCTCGCCCGGCAGAGGCTCGATGCGGCCCCGCGCCTCGCTGCGGACGAGGAAGACGTCGCCCTCAGCGCGTTCCACAGCTTCTGCCTCGGCGCCCAGGAGGGACGCTTCTCCCTGCTGACGGACCGCGGCAGGCTCTGGTCGCTGCTCGTGGCGATCACCGCGCACAAGTGTGTCGACCTGGTGCGGAGCGAGAATCGGGTGAAACGGCGCGGGACCGAAGCGCTGCCCCCGTTCGACGAGCTGATCAGCCACGAGCCTTCGCCCGAGTTCGCTGCGGAAGTTGCCGACCAGCTCAACCACTTGTTGACGCTGCTGGACGCGACCGGCGACACGGAGCTGAAGCCGATCGCGCTGGCGCGGATGCAGGGCGAGTCGACGCCGGAGATCGCGGCCCGGCTGGGGTGCTCGCGGCGCTCGGTCGAACGCAAGATGCAGGTGGTGCTGCGCGTCTGGGAACGCGAGGGGGAACCATGAGTCCGTCGACCTTGAACGAAGTCCCGCTGGAGCGCCTGCTCAAGATCAACGACGCCTGCAACCGCTTCGAGCGTGCGCTGCAGGCGGGGGCCGAGGTGCGGGTCGAGGAGTTCTTGACGGAGGTCATCGAAGCCGACCGGCTCATCCTGCGCGCGGAACTGGACGCGATCCAGGGGGAGCGCCGGGAGACGTTCGAGAACAGGCCGCCGGCGGAGATCGGCGAATACCTTGTGGAAGAGGAATTGGGCCGGGGCGGCATGGGCCAGGTGCGCCGCGCGGTCCACCGCACCATGAAGCGCCGCGTGGCCATCAAGTTCCTGCACGTTCCCGCCGCCGACCAGCAAGCGACGGCGGACAAGCGCTTCCAGCGCGAGGTCGAGATCCTCGCGCGGCTCCATCATCCGAACGTCGTCAACGCCTTCGACGCCGGACGCAGCGGGCCATGGCGCTACCTCGTCACCGAGCTGATCGACGGCGATGATCTTGCGCGCTGGGTCAGGACGCACGGGCCGATGAAGGCGGTGCAGGCGATTGACGTGATCGAGCAGACCTGCCTGGGACTGGAGTACCTGCACAGCCAGGGCGTCGTCCATCGCGACTTGAAGCCCGCCAACGTGATGCTCGACACGACGGGGCGCGTGCGCATCCTCGATGTGGGCGTGGCGCGCGCTCTTGCGGAGAATGAGGCAGGCTCGGTGACGCAGCCGGGCTGCATCGTCGGCAGCGTGGACTACATGGCGCCGGAGCAGGCGGGCGGGGCGCACCAGGCCGACGCCCGCAGCGACCTGTACAGCCTGGGCTGCACCCTCTTCCACGTCCTGACCGCAAGGCGCATGTACGACGGGGAATCGCCGATTGAAGTGCTGATCGCGCATCGCGACCAGGCAATTCCGTCGCTTGGAACAGCCGCTCCGCCGGAGTTGCAGCAGCTCTTCGCGCAGCTGGTCGCCAAGGATCCCAACGGCCGGCCCGCATCGGCGAGCGAAGTGCTCGCGCGTCTTCGCTCGCTGAGGAAGGGGAAGGGGAGGGAAGCGGCGCCGCAGCAGCGAGCCGCGCCGCAGTCGCGTGTCGCCATCGCTCTGGCAGCGGCGGGCTTCGTGGCGCTGGCGTTGTTCGGCGCCTGGTGGTTCTGGGGAGGCGCCGCACCCGCCGCGCCGTCGCTCGCTGAATATCCGCTCGCTGACCCCGCCGGCTACCAGCAGCGCTGGGCGAAGCACCTGAAACTGCCGGTCGCGGCCACGGACGATTCGGGCCTCGCATTCGTCCTCGTTCCGCCAGGCCGCTTCGTGATGGGCACGCTCGACGCGGAACTCCAGCCGCTGCTCGCGGTGGAGCGGGATCCCGAACGATGGGCCAGGCTGGTTGCGGAGCAGGCGAAGCCGATGGAGATCGCGAAGGGCTTCTATCTCGGCGCGACGGAGGTGACGGTCGGCCAGTTCCGCCGCTTCATCGACGCGACGAAGCGCAGCACCTACGCGGAGGAGCCGAACCTGGCGTGGGGGACGGTGAAGGGCAAGTGGCTTCTGAAGAACGGCTTCCACTGGGACAACCTCGGCGACCACCCGAAATCGGACGAACTGCCCGTTTTCAACCTCACCTGGGACGAAGTGAAAGCGTTCTGCGATTGGCTCAACGTCAGGACCGCGGGCCGTGCGCGCTATCGCCTGCCGGTCGAAGCGGAATGGGAGTACGCGTGCCGGGCGGGGAGCGCCTCGGCCTACTGCTGCGGCGACGATCACAGAGTCCTGGGGAAATTCGCCTGGTTCGCCAACAACGCGCAGATGATGGTTTACCCCGTGGGCAGGAAGCTGCCCAACGCTTTCGGGCTGTACGACATGCATGGCAACCACGGCGAGTGGTGCGGCGTCGCCGACCGCGACTCGCCGTTGTTCACGCCGATCCCCGGCGACGCGGCGACCGCCCGCCCCAGTCGCGGCGGCCATTTCTTCGAGCCTGCCGAACGCCTGCGCTCCGCCGCCCGCGACTGGGGGCCGGCCAGCGCGATGGGCAAAGGCGGCTTCCGCGTGCTCAAGCAGTTGGGCGAGTAGCTGGCGACGCTGACGGTTCGCGGCGCTTGATACTGTCCGCGCTTGTCGGAATAATCGAAGCCCTCGCGTTGGTTGCCGAGCGGCGAGGCGTTGATCGCTGCGAAACCAACCGGACCTTGGCAGAGGGTGCGTCGATGGCGGTGGTTCCAGCGGCGAAAGCCATGTACCTGTGCGACTACCATGTTGGCTCCAGCAATGGCAAAGTCGATCTCCACGGACTGTTCAACGCCATCAGGCCCAAGCTGGGATTCCCGCACACCCGGACCCGATTCTGCGTCTTCGCACAGCTCGTCAACGGGCTTGGCGACGTGCCGTTCTTCATCGACGTGCGGCGAGCCGACGACGAACTCGTGCACACGACGGCAACGAACATCCTCCATTTTCCGGACAGGACCACGGTTGTGCAGATGGCGCTGGGAATGGAAGGATGCTGCTTCGAGCGTCCAGGCTTGTACCTCATCGAGCTGTTGTGCAACAATCAATGGGTGTGCGACGCATCGGTTCTCGTTCACTGAAGACACGGAGGCTTGGACATGGACACCAACATCCCCGACGATGACCAAACGGCTGAAACCTATCAGCTGGGAGTGACGGCCGTGCAAGCGTTCACAAGTCCTGCGATCCGAGTGACGCCGGGCATGCCGCTCGAACCGCGCCTTGGCAGGCCCGCGAGGATCCGAGCGGCTGGTTCCATCGAAGGCCTGAACAACGAAGCCATTCCCCTCCCACCCGCTGAACCGCAGGATGGTGGCAAGTAGTGCGCGTCGGCCATTTCGTAGACGCTACCGCACCGCGAACTGTCGCCGCTGCACAGTCGGCGGCGCCCGCTCCTCGGAGGAGCGGCTTGGAACTAACTCAAAAATCCGGCGATGGATACCCTTTATTACGCCGGCTCGAATGACAATCAATAAGTCACGCTGAATTCGCTGTTTTTGCTGCTGGCTACAGAAAATCATATTGATTATCATTCGAGCCGGCG
>JAYSSW010000086.1:0-2361 GCA_043720335.1 Planctomycetia bacterium | reverse complement strand
GGCGACGAGGACGACTTCGATGGCTTCGGGGACGGTGAAGTAGCTCGCGCCCCAAATGGCGATGAGCCGGACGCGCGGGCTGTCGTCGGCGGCCATTTTCTTCATGAGGTCGAGCGCGCCGGGCACGCGGTCGCGCCAGTAGGTGAGGACGCGCACGCCGGCGGCGCGGGCGTCGGCGTCCTTCGAGGAGAGGACATCCGCGAGCAGCGCGCCGTTCGGGGTGTTGTGCCCCTGGTGGACCCACAGGGCTTCGGTCAGGTGATGGGCGTAGTCGGCTTCGGTCTTGTCGAGCCGGCCCGCCCACGCCTGCGTTTCGGCCACCACTTCGGCCGAGGGCCGCGCGCCGAGTTCGAGCTTGGCCCGGCTGCGCACGCGGTCCTCGGGGGACTTCAGCAGTTCCAGCAGTTTGGCGATCGGCTCGCCGTCGATCTTGACCGGCTTCACCGCCTCGCGGCCGACGTAGCTCACGCGGTAGATGCGGCCGTGTTCCTTATCGCGGCTCGGGTCGCGGAGGTTGTGCTGCATGTGGCCGATGATCGGGTTGTGCCAGTCGATGAAATAAACCGCTCCGTCGGGACCGGTGCGCAGGTCGGAGGGGCGGAAGTTGGGGTCGGACGACGAGAGAAGCGGCTCCAACTCCTTCGCCGAGAAGCTGGCGCCCTTGTCCTCGACCTGGTAGCGGAGGATGCCGGAGAAGCCGATGACGTTGCCGACGAGGAGGTTGCCCCAGTAGTCTTCGGGGAAGTGCTTGCTGGTGAGGTACTCCATGCCGGGGCAGGGTCGGGTGCGCGGGTTGTAGACCTGCGGGGGCCGGCCGTGGCGGTTGGGGTAGTCGACCTGGCCGGAGAAGAGGGCGGCGTGGAACGGGTTGGCGCCGGTCCCGTCGACGACGATGTCCTGGCCCCAGCGGTCGAAGACGTGCCCGTGCGGGTTGGCGAAGCCGTGCGCCACGTACACGTCGAATTTCTGCGTGCGCGGCTCGTAGCGGAACACGCCGGCGTTGGCGCAGCGCTGCGTCGGGCCGTACGGCGTCTCCACCTGCGTGTGGTGGAAGGTGCCTTCCTGCATGTACAGGGCGCCGCCGGGGTCGAGGACGAAGCTGTTGACCGCGTGGTGCGTGTCGGCGGAGTCAAGCCCGCTGAGGATGCGCTTGCGGACGTCGGCCTTGCCGTCGCCGTCGGTGTCCTTGAGGAAGACGAGGTCGGGGACCTGGGCGACGATGACGCCGCCGTTGTAGAACTCGAAGCCGGTGGGGCAGTGCAGTTTGTCGGCGAAGACGGTGCACTTGTCGGCCTTGCCGTCGCCGTCGGTGTCCTCGAAGATGAGGATCTTGTCGTTCATCGGCTCCTTGGGCTTCCAGTGCGGGTAGGTCGGCCAGACGGCGACCCACAGGCGCCCCTTCGGATCGAACGACATCTGCACCGGGTTGGCCAGTTCGGGAAACTCCTTCTCGGACGCGAAGAGGTTGACCTTCAGCCCCTTGGCGACCTTCATCTTCTGGATCGCCGCCTCGCCGTCGAGGAACAGGTGCTTGCCGCCGGGGAGCGGGCCGGGCTTGTTGGTTTCGACGGGGATGAAGTCGGGCGTGTTGCTGTCGTCGACCTTGAGGTCGCCGCCCTTGGCGATGGCCCAGATGCGCTTGTCGCGGTTAGCGGTCATCACGTCGAGGACTTCCATCTCGCGCTGCATGACGACGCGGTTGGTCTGCCCGCCGACGAACTTCAGGTCGGCGCGGCCGCCGTAGATCGAGAAGCCGTCGACGGTGCGGTAGCGGTTGAACCAGAAGTGGTTCTTCTCCTGCACCGCCTGGCGGATCTTCTCCATGCGTTCGGTGTCGCGCTTCGGGGCGTCGGCGCTGAAGAGGGCCTTGTCGATGAGGTCCGCGACGACCTCGTTCCCCTTCTCGTTGAGGTGGACGCCGTTGATGGTGAGCGGCGTGGTCGCTTTGGTGTAGGCCGTCTGCGTGGCGTGGAAGAGATCGACGAACGGCACCTTGTTCGCTGCGGCGACCTCGGCCATCGCCTTGGTGTACATCGCGAGCCGTTTGTTGTTCTCGGCGCCGTCGGACAGGTTCGGGTCGCGCTGGTTCTCGTGCGCGATCGGCGAGAACAGCACGAGGCGCGGCGATTCGCTGCCGTTGTACTTCTGGTTCAGGGTGCTCTTGATGAAGGATTCGAGTTCCTGCTTGAACTTGGGCAGGCCCGCCTCGCCGGCGAACGACTCGTTGTAGCCGAAGAAGGCGAAGACGACGTCGGTGTTGGTCTGCTTGAGCCACTGGTCGGGGCTGCCGAAACTGGCGGAGCGGATGCGGTGGTTGAGTTCGTCGCCGGAGTAGCCGAGGTTGCGGATGGTGAGGTCGTG
>JAYSSW010000085.1:0-10685 GCA_043720335.1 Planctomycetia bacterium | reverse complement strand
GCGACTTCAAATCGCCCTGGTTCTGACAACCACGCACCACCTCGCGTTCTGCACTCCATTCCTGCCAGAATCGACGCAGTTCGGACGGCGCCCGATTTGCCTGGAATATCACGTCGCGAAATCACCTGAACGATGTCCCGAGAGGTGTTCCATGTTCCGAGCGCGAACCGTTTTCCTGGCCGGCGTCCTGCTGGCCGCTCCCGTTTCGGCGTGGGGCCAGGACCGGGCCAGCGACGACGCCAAGGCCCTCGAAGGCGTCTGGAAAGTCGTCCGCATGGCCGGCATGGACGCAAGAGCGCTGGAAGTCAACGTCGGCCATCCCACGGTCGTCATCAAGGATGGCCGCATCACGCTGTTCGTCTCGTCGCTGGCGACCGGCGGCGAACTGGTGAAGTACCTGGAGTACCGCTACGTCGTCGACACGACGCAGTCGCCCACCGCGATCGATCTGAAGCTCGATTTCGCTGGCCCGCTGACGATCGAGGGGAAGCAGGGGCTGCAAGGCCGGGTGCTGCCGTCGATCTTCGAACTGACGCGCAGGTCGCTGCGCATCCAGAGCGGCGGCCTCAACGAGCCGCGTCCGCAGGCGTTTTCGCGGCTGGGCGACGGGTTGTTCCTGGAGCGGATGAAGTAGGGCTGAAAGCCCAGCGACGGCTGTCCCTGGGTTTTCACGTTTCCGTCACTCCTTCACCGCTTCCACCAGCGCTCGGCGGAACGCCGACACGTCGGTGAAACGCTGGCTGGCGTTGCGCGACAGCGCCTTGTCGACCGCCTCGGCGAGAGTCACGGGCAGGTCGGCGCGGCGCTCGCGGATTGGCACGTGCGCACTCCGCAGCAGCGTGGAGAACTTTCGGCCCGCCTCCTTCGGCTGGTCGAGCGGCGTCTTGCCCGTCAGCAGGAAGTACAACGTCGCCGCCGTCGAATACTGGTCGCCCAGCGGGTTCGCTTCCTGGTAGTTGAACAGTAGTTCCGGCGGCAGGTAGCCCGCGCCGCGCGCCAGGTCGCCCGTGATCGACAGGCCGCTGAACGGCGCGGCCTGATAGACGCGGGCCAGGCCGAAGTCGCTCAGCTTCGCCTCCTCTTTGCCCGCCTCCCTCGCGATCAGCAGGTTCGTCGGCTTGATGTCGCGATGCACCAGGTAAAGCTCGTGCGCCACCTTCAACGCCTGCAGGATCTGGCTCGTCCAGCGCACCGCCCGGCGAACCGCCAGTGGACCTTCACGCTCGACCACCTGCTCGGCGTTCGGGCCGTCGACATGGTCCGCGACGAAGTACAGGCCGCGCAGCGTCGCCCCCACGTCGCGCAGCGACACGAGATGCGGATGGTTGAGCTTCAGCAGCGGCTGCGCGGCGCGGACGAAATCGTCGAGCTGTGTCGGCGTGCCTTGACGTGGCGGGCGGATGTACTTCACCACCACCGCAGCTTCCTCGACGAGGTGCTGCGCGACGTAGACCTTGCCCATGCTCCCTTGACCCAGCTCGCGCAGCATCGCGTAGCCGGGGACCACGGGGATCGCTGGTTCATCGATCGACACGGAGCCGGGGTCGTCGTGGAAGCTGATCGTTTCCTGGGAGTGCGGCGTCAGGTGGACCTTGACCATGAGGAGGGTGTGGCCCGCGCGGACCTGGTCGCCATCGGCGAGGTCGCAGGCGAGTGTTTTTTCGCCGTTGACGAAGGTGCCGTTGTGGCTGCCCATGTCGATGAGCCGGCAGGCGGGGGGGTTCACTTCGAGCATGAAGTGGATGCGCGAGAAGTACTTGTCCTTGGCCGGCAGCTGGAAGTGGGCGTGCTTGGAACGCCCGACCAGGAACGTGTCGTGCTTTTCGAAGGTGAACTGCAGGCCCTGGTGCGGCCCCTCCACGACGTTCAACGTGATGCGCATGGGGAGTTTCATCCACGAAGGACACGAAGAATCACGAAGGAAGACAGGAAGAAGAGAAGCGGAGAGCAGCCGTCATTGTAGCAGAGGTGAAAGAAGGAAGCGGGCCGGTGGAACCATGCGACGGTCCTCGAACTTTTCGCAACATTCTCTCTCTCTTCTGCCTTTCTTCGTGCCCCTTCGTGTCCTTCGTGGATGAAAACTACTCCCCGTAGCGGGCGATGATGCGGGCGATGGCGTCGGCGGCGCGGAGGCGCTCGACGCCGTAGGTCTGCGACACGTCGAGGGCGGCTTCGCGCACCGCGCGGTTCTCCAGAATCTCCAGCGGCACCTTGGTGTCGTGCGACTCGGCCCGCAGCCCGGCGAGGCTGAGGACGATGACGGCGCCGTGGATGGCGATGGCCGCCTTGCCCGCCGCGACGCCGTGCTTGGCGAGCCAGCGGTGTTGCCTTTGAAGCTCCTTCTCGAACTGGCGGGTGAACTGCCTCTCGGTGAGCTGCCCCTGGCGGAAGCGCTCGAGATGGTCGTGCAGCGGTCGGGCCAGCCGGGGCAGCACGATCTCCATCAGTTGTTTCGACATGCTTCGAGGTCTCCGCAGGTTGGCTGCCGACGTGGGAGCGTGACGTTGAAAAAGTTACCACCCCGACCTGTCGCGTGCAAAAAGGGGACGCGGCGGGCCGGTGAAATCGCCGCGAGTTTCGTCAGGTTCTGCCGCTTGCAAAACCTGGGAGCCTTGCTTGGTCTGTCCTGTCCTCGCAAGGGCGACAGGCGTCTCCAATCCGCGACGATGCCGTTGAACCACAGAGGCACAGTGAACACAGAGCAAAGGCAAAGAGCGAGTTCGGAAGCATGAGTCTTGAACCGTGTTGTTCGTGGATGGATTGCACGGCTCCTGCCTTTTTCTCTGTGTTCTCTGTGCCTCTGTGGTTAGCGCCTTGGTTTTCCTCCGCAAGTTCCCGGCATCGCCGCGTTCCCTTGGCATGGGGGATGCAATGGCCCCCCAGGCATTCGACGTGTCCGCGATCCTCCGCTGGGGAATGGCGTCCGCTGGCAAGCTTTTCGCCGCCCCACGGAGGGTCGCTTTTTTCATCGTCGCGTGTCGCCCGCGCTCCGCTGCGCGTCGCGGCTAAACTTCGCGCTTGCTTCGCACTGCCATTCCATCGGCCGCGCACGCCGCTATCATGATACAAATGTCCATCATGATCGGAGCGGCGGAATGCTTCCCCCCAGCGAACCCCTCAAAGGCCGTGGCGCCAGCGCCAACCCCGCCAACCGCTTCGAAACGATCCACTACGAAGCCTGCCTCGACGCCCCCACCGAAGACCGCCCCGCTCCCACGACGCAGTTCCTCCGCGACCGCTCGCGCACGCTCATCGCCACCAACGACAGCCCCGACATCTTCTTCGAAGCCAGCATCAACCCGTACCGGGGCTGCGAACATGGCTGCATCTACTGCTACGCCCGCCCGTACCACGAGTATCTCGGCTTCTCCATCGGCCTCGACTTCGAGACGAAAATCCTCGTGAAAGAGGACGCCGTCAAGCTCCTGCGCCACGAACTGTCGTCGCCGCGCTGGCAGCCGAAGGTGCTCGGCATCAGCGGCGTCACCGACCCGTACCAGCCCATCGAACGCTCCCTCAAACTTACGCGCGGCTGCCTGGAGGTGCTGGCCGAGTTCCGCAACCCGGTCGCGCTCGTGACGAAAAACCATCTTCTCACGCGCGACCTCGACCTGCTCTTGCAGCTGGCGAAGTTCAACGCGGTGCATGTGGCGGTCGCGGTCACAACTCTTGATGCGGAGCTGGCGCGGCTGATGGAGCCGCGCGCGACGCAGCCGCACGGACGGCTGCAAGCGATCCGCGAGCTGTCCGCAGCGGGCATCGCGACGACGGTGCTGCTGGCGCCGATCATCCCCGGCCTGACCGACCACGAGATCCCCGCCATCCTCGCCGCCGCCCGCGAAGCCGGCGCCCAGCACGCCGGCTACACGATGCTGCGCCTCCCCCACGGCCTGGGCGACCTGTTCGGCGCCTGGCTCGACCAGCACTACCCCGAACGCAAGGACAAGATCCTCGGCCGCGTGAAAGACATGCGCGGCGGGCAGCTCAACGACCCGCGCTTCGGCGTCCGCATGCGTGGCGAAGGCCCCCTCGCCGACGCCATCCAACAAATGTTCCAACTCGCCTGGCGCAAGCACGGCTACACGCGCGAGCCGGCCCTTTCGACCGCCCATTTCCGCCGGCCGCAGGAAACGCCGAGGTCGCTGTTCGACGGCGTCGAGGATTGAGCGCGTCGTTTAGCCGCGACGCGCAGCGGAGCGCGGGAACCACGCGACGATCCCATTCCTCGCCGTCGCGTGTCGCCCGCGCTCCTCTGCGCGTCGCGGCTAAACAGGGCAATCATTGCAGCGCATGCATAAGGGGCGGGGCACTTGTCATGCCTCGCCCCTGGGTGACTTCCACTTCAGGTTCAACGGGTGGCCGTGTCGGTCGTTCCGGTGGCGTCGGGAGCGCTGGCCTGGACCGGGACGGCTTCCATCACGGGGATGGGCGCCGCCTCGGACAGCAGGTTCAGCGGGCGGCACGTTTCGAGCGTGTCGCTATGGAGGCGCCAGCCGATCAGGCCCTTGTCCTCGAACTGGTCGAAGAGGTACCAGGCCAGCTCCTCGCCCTGGCGGAACGGCACGAACGCCAGGCCGCGCACCGGGTCGAGCAGGAACACGTCGATGCGGGACAGTTCCTCGATCGCCTCGGCGAAGCGGTTCTCGGCGCTGTCGACATCGGCCTTGGCGCGGGCCAAGGCGACGAGCCGCTTGGTGCTGGCGGGGATCCGCTTCTCGGCCAGGACGGCTTCGCGTTTCAGGCTCTGCACGTCGAGCCAGTTCTCGCGAATCGAGCCGATGACGGAATGCAGGTAGGGGACCGCCTTGCCGGCCTCCTGCAGGGACCACAGACGAATGACGCGGGCATTCTTTGCACGCTTTTTATTGCGACGTTTCATGGCTCCTCCTCCTTCATCCGATGGGTTCCGGGTGAGGACTCACGCTTGTCTTCCCCTGTACTATTGTAAGGGAGGTCAAGCGGCGAAATGGTAGTTTTGAGACACAGAATCGAGCAAAAACCTTGGCTTTTCCGCTACCCGCCCTCAAAACTGAGGTGAATCATGTTGAACAACTGGAAGATTGCAAAGCCCTTCGGCATTGATCTTTATGTCCACTGGTCCTTCTGGATTCTCCCCTTGGCGGTCCTGTTGAGCGGGTCTTCGGTCTCGCTCCTCACCCTAGGAACGCAACTGGGGCTGATGTTTGCACTCTTTTTCTGCGTCATTCTCCACGAATTCGGACACGCCCTCACCGCCCGGCATTTCGGCATCCGCACCCGCACGGTCACGGTCTACCCGATCGGCGGCGTCGCCCGCATGGAGAGCTTGGCGCAGACCGCCTGGCAGGAGTTCTGGATCACGCTGATGGGGCCTATGGTCAACGTCGTCATCGCGGGCGCGTTGGCGGCGGGGCTCTATGCTGCTGGCTCTCTGTCGCCGCCGCTGCTCGACACCTGGATCGGCGAGTTCCTGCTGACATTGATGTGGCTGAACGTCGGCGTCGTCGCGTTCAACCTGCTCCCGGCGTTCCCGATGGACGGCGGCCGCATCCTGCGTGCGCTGCTGACGCCGGCGCTCGGCCACCTGAAGGCGACCCGCGTGGCGGCGGATGTCGGCGCGGTCGTCGCGGCGCTGTTCGGCATCGCCGGCTTCGTGCTGCTGCATAGTGCGATGCTGCTGGTGTCGGCGGTGTTCATCATCTACATGGGCCAGAAGGAGAAAGCGATGACGGAAGCCCGCCTGCAAGCCGAGCGCTGGCAGGTCCGCGTGCCCGACGAGGACGGCCCGCCGCCCACGCACGGCGTCGTCCTGGTGTGGAACCCGCGCACCGGCGCGTGGACCACGCGCGCGGTGTGATGTTTAGTGTGATGTTTAGCCGTTCGCCTACGGCGAGCGCGGAGTCGACACCACGCCACGATTCGATTCGCGGACGTGCGCCGTGCCCGCGCTCGCCGTAGGCGCGCGGCTAAACTTTCGCTAGTTGTGTTCCATGGACTACACAGGTTCATCGCGAAATGAACCATCCATTGGTTCACGTTTCCCGAGGCTTCCGCATGACGACCCCCTCCACCCCAGGCAGCAGCGCGGCGGGCGTTCGCTGGGACTTGAGCGACCTCTACGCCGGACTCGACGATCCGCGCATCGTTGGCGACCTGCAATCCGCACTCACGCGCGCGAAAGCGTTCGCCCAGGCGAATCGCGGCAAAATCGCCGCGCTGCAGCCCACGCAGGCCGACTTCCTGTTCGCCGCCCTCAGAGAATTGGAAAGCCTGTCCGAGCAGATGGACAAGCCGCTCGTCTACGCGATGCTCGTCCACTCCGGCAAGACCGACGACCCGAAGCACGGCGCGTTGTTGGCGAAGACGCAGGAGCTGCGCACCGAGATCAACCAGCACCTCATCTTCTTCGACCTCGAATGGGTCGCCATCGACGACGCGGTGTGCGCGCAGATCATGGCCGCTCCTTCGCTGGCGCATGACCGCCACCACCTCGAACAGAAGCGGATCTGGAAGAAGCACTACCTCAGCGAAGCCGAGGAGAAGATCCTCGACGTGAAGGGGATCACCGGCCGTTCAGCCTTCGGCCGGCTCTTCGAGGAGACGAACGCCACGATGCGCTTCTCCCTCGACGTTGACGGCAAGACGAGCGACCTGAGCCTGCAGGAGATTCTCGCCAAGCTCTACGACCCGAATCGAGAGGTGCGCAAAGCCGCAGCGGCAGGCATCTCGGCAAGCCTTCAAAAAAATGCTCGGCTGCTCACCTTCATCTTCAACACCGTCGTCCTCGATCACCAGACCGATTCGCAACTCCGCAAGTACCCGCACCCGATGGCGGCCCGCAACCTCGCCAACGAGATCCCCGACCAGGTCGTCGAAGCGCTTTTGTCCGCGACCGAGAAGCACTACCCGCTGGTGCAGCGCTACTACCGCCTGAAGAAGAAGCTGCTCGGCCTCGACCAGCTCTTCGACTACGACCGCTACGCGCCGTTGTCGGGCGAGCTGCCCAGCTGCGACTGGCCGACCGCGCGCGAGATCGTGCAGGAGAGCTACGACGCGTTCAGCCCGCAAGCGGGCGACGTGCTGCGCGATTTCTTCGACAAGAACTGGATCGACGCCGAGCTGCGCGAAGGCAAGCGCGGCGGAGCGTTCTCCAGCAGCACCGTGCCGAGCGTGCATCCGTACATCCTGATGAACTTCACCGAGCGGCTGCGCGACGTGATGACGCTGGCCCACGAGCTGGGCCACGGCGTGCACCAGTACCTGTCGCGCGGGCAGGGCTACTTCCAGTGCGACACCCCGCTGACCACCGCCGAGATGGCCAGCGTCTTCGGCGAGATGCTCACCTTCCGCCGCTTGCAGCAGCGCTACCCCGACCCCAAGCAGCGGCTGGCGATGCTGTGCAGCAAGATCGAGGACGCCTTCGCCACCGTGTTCCGCCAGGTGTCGATGACGCGCTTCGAGCAGTCGCTGCACAAGGCCCGCCGGGAGCGCGGCGAACTGAGCGGCCCCGACCTCGACCGCCTGTGGATGGACGCCAACCAGGCGATGTTCGGCGACGTGGTCACGCTGACCGACGGCTACGCCTGCTGGTGGTCGTACATCGGCCACTTCATCCGCAGCCCTTTCTACTGCTACGCCTACTCGTTCGGCGAGTTGCTGGTGTTGGCGCTGTTCCAGAAGTACAAGGAGGACGGCGAGGCGTTCGTGCCGCGCTACCTCGATCTGCTGCGCTCCGGCGGCAGCGACGCCCCGCACCTGCTGCTGGCGAAGCTCGGCGTCGACGTCAACGACCCCGGCTTCTGGGAGCTGGGCCTGCGGCTGCTGACCGAGATGGTCGCCGAGGCGGAGCAGCTGGCGGCAAAATAATGCCGATCAAGCCCCTGGACGGAGTGAAACGTAGTCCTGGGGGTTCCGACCCCCACCCTTAACAGGGTGGGGCTTGATGATTTCAACATATCTTCACTCCCCCCCTCCCCGAAACGGCGCACGCATGAGCTTGGAAATGGCCGGCCTGGTCCTCGTCGCCTCCTACCTGCTCGGCGCCATCCCCTTCGGCTACCTCGTCGCCCGGGCGCGCGGCGTCAACATCTTCGAGCAGGGCAGCGGCAACCTCGGCGCCACCAACGTCGCCCGCGTCCTCGGCTTCCGCTTCGGTTTGCTCGTCTTCGCCCTCGACTTCGCCAAGGGAGCGATCCCGGTCGCCCTCGCGCTGCACTTCAAACCCGACTACGACGACGAGCTTTGGCGGCGCGGCTGGGTCGAGGTCGGCGCCGGGCTGCTCGCGTTCCTGGGGCACCTGTTCCCGATCTATCTGCGCTTCCGCGGCGGCAAGGGGGTCGCCACCGGGGCGGGCGTGGTCGCGGTGCTGCTGCCGCTGCCCGCTCTCATTGCTCTGGCGGTGTGGGTTGCCACGCTGCTCGCCTGGAGGTATGTTTCGCTCAGTTCGATCGCGGCGGCGGTCGCTCTGGCCGCTGCGTACCTGGCGACGCAGCCGAGTTTCGACATCGCCGAGCCGCGCACGCTGTTCGCGCTGCTGGCGGCGGCGCTCGTGACGCTCAAGCATCGCAGTAATCTTCAAAGAGTCTGGCAAGGCCAGGAATACCAGCTCAAGGATCGCCCCCTCATGAATCAGCTCGGCAAAAGCCTCCACGTTCTCTCGCTCGGCATGTGGTTCGGCATGGCGGTCTTCTTCACGTTCGTCGTTGCGTTGTCGCTGTTCAACTCGTTCGAGACGGCCGCGCAGAAGGAGCCGCGTGAGAGCTGGTTCCCGCAGCCGGAGATGTACCGCGCAGCGAAGGAGGGGATCGACCCGGCGAAGGAGCAAGGAAGCCGGGCGGCCGGTTACGCCGTTGCTCCGCTGTTCACGTGGTACTTCGTGATCCAAGGGGTGTGCGGCTTCCTGGCGCTGGCGACGGCGCTGCCGTGGGCGAAGGCGGGGGGCGCCCACCGCTGGCGCGTCAGCCTGCTGATGGTCGCGGTGCTGCTGGTGCTTGTCGGTTGGCCCGTCGAACGTCTGGTGCACGACCTGCATGTGCCACGCAACCAGACGATGGAACGCTACCTCGACGGCAAAGCAACTCTTGAAGACATGACGACCGCGAAGGCGGCGTTCGGCAAATGGCACGGCGTCAGCGTCCTCTTGAACCTGGCGACGATCGTGTGTGTCGCCGGCGCCATGGCGCTCGCGGGCAACCTGCCGGCGGTGCCGAAGCCTGACGCGCCGCCGGCGCCTGCGGTGTGAAGATCGTGAGGAGGGAGATATCAAGCCCGCCGTCGGCAGACGGCGCGGGTCAAATCCCCAGGGACGACGGTCCGTGGGATTTCGCCGCTCCAAGAGGCGATTGAAAGCAGAACTCGCGGCCGAGGCGCAGGACAATGAGCGTCACCGTCATTTTCGGCAAAGAAATCAAGGGATTCGAGTACCTGTCTGAACAGGGGCAGCTTTGTTTCCAACTCTACTTCGTCGATGGAGATTATTCGTTTCCTTCCGCAGTGACCGTCAAAGAAACCATCGAGTACACGGCCTCCATGAAGATCGATTCAAATCTTTGGCCCATTTACTATGACGTTTCTCCCCGTGAGATCGATATTGAAGATGCCTATCGAAAAAGCGGCCTTCTTCGCCTAGCGCTATCGTCACTACCAATCGAAGCCATCAATGCTGACTACTTTCTCGGGATGCTTAATGGCATTCTGTCCACCGGGCGCCGGTTCTTGATCTCAAACCAGTTCTAGCAACGAGCGAGCAGTGCCTGATGCCGCGTGTAGACCACGGCGCACCGCTCGCCGTTGCATGCGAGATGCGCCGTCGCGTGGTTTGGCCACTCCCTCTCGGTCGCGGCTCCTGCGCCTTCCATCGCTTCAGCAGCAGCCTCATTCCATGAACTCTCGAAAGTCCTTTAGTGGGGCGTCGAAATCAGCGGCCATGCGGATCTTGCCCGCGGCGCTGCCCGCTTTGCAGGGCCACGATGTGCGTTCCGTTTTTTTCACCTGGGCGAGCGGCTGGCCGTCGTCGGTGATGGTAAATTCCTCGCCGGGCTGCAGCTGCTTCAGCAGTTCCGGCAAACGGGCCTGGGCTTCCTGGAGCGTCACCGCGAACATGGCGAAATCCCCCTGAACACGCGATCCGCATTCGCTGTCATTGTACCGTGGGCATGGCCGATGCGCGGCGCCACCCGGCCGCTTGCGCCGCACGGCTCGCCGGTGGCGTAAGCCGGGTCGTTCCACGCTGCGCATCGGCAGCCCCAACACGTGGCGGCCAACATCGCACCGTCGCGCGGGCTGCCTCGCTCGCGCTTCGGGCTCACGCGCGACTCGCCTTCTCTCCTCTCCCTGCCTTTTCCTCTGCGTCTCTGCCGAAACTAGAGTCTGCGTCTCTGCGGTTCGCTCCTTCCCCCGGTAAATGCCGGCGCATGGGCGGCGAATAACAGGGTGCCAGGAATCGATTTTGGCGGGCATGCTCGACAACCCTTATAATGAATGCAGGCCCTGTCGGTCAGGGAACAGGTGACGGCGACCCCCGGAAGGCCGCCGTCGGAAGGAAGGTGGCTCATGGCGCGATTGTCCCAGGCTCGGCTGCGGTGGAACGGACCACTGCTCGCGGCGCTGCTGCTGGCGGGCGGCGCCCTCGCGCAGCAACCTGCCGCCCAGGAGCCGGCCACGCGCGACGGGCTGTTCCTCACCGTGCCGCACCCCCTCGACGACAG
>JAYSSW010000084.1:0-5072 GCA_043720335.1 Planctomycetia bacterium | reverse complement strand
TCGCCCGGCACTACCGCAACCGCCCGTTCGACGTGCTGCACTGCCACGGCATCTACCCGCCCAGCTACCTGGCGGCGCTGCTGGGGGACCGCCTGCCCGTGCCGGTCGTCATCACCAGCCACGGCGGCGACGTGTACGAGCGGAACGTGAAGGTGCAGAAGCCGGTCCTGCAAGACCGCATCGTGCAGGGCCTGCGCTCGGCCGACGCCCTGGTCGCCATCAGCCGCTTCACGCGCGAAGGCTACACCCGGCTCTGCCCCGACGCGGCCCCTCGCATCGTCGACATCCCCAACGGCGTGCATCTCGCCGCCCTGTCGCAACCCGCAGCGGTGATGGCGAAGCTCGACCCCGCGATCGTGCCAGGGACTTACGCCATCCTGATCGGCCGGCTCAAGCATCGCAAGGGGGTCGACGTGCTGCTGCACGCGCTGGCGCGCATCCCCGCGAACGGCCGGGTGCAGCTCGTCGTTGTCGGCGACGGCGAGGAGCGTGCCACGCTCGAAAACCTTGCGAACCAGCTCAGCCTGACCGAGCGCGTGCGCTTCGTCGGCACGATGACGGGCAGCGACAAGTCGTACCTGCTCCAGAACGCCCGCTTCGGCGTGGTGGCGTCGCGGCAGTGGGAGGCGTTCGGGTTGGTGCTGCTCGAAGGCTACGCCGCCGGACTGCCGATGATCGCGACCGACATGCCTGGCCTGGCCGACCTGGTGCAGCCGGAGCGGACCGGCCTGCTCGTCCCGCCCGAATCGCCCGATGCGCTCGCGGCTGCGCTGCAGCGCCTGTTCGCCGACGACGCGCTGGTCCGCGCGATGGGCGACAGCGCGAAGCAATACGTGCAGCAGTACGACTGGCGCCACGTCGCCCAGCGCCACCTGGCGCTGTACGAGAACCTGATCGCCGCGAGGCGAACGCGTGCCGCGTAGCGTTGGGTGTCCGAGCCTGAGCGCCAAGCGAACCTTGGACGCCGCTGGGCGGCGGGACCACGGGAAAGAACGATCAGGAAGAAGGCAGTTCCTTGAAAGTCGCCGGACGTCTGAGCCCGAAGCGCGAGCGAGGCCGACCCGCGCGACGGCCCCAAGGGGAGCGTCTCCCGTACGACGATGCGAAGCGAGTCGCGGCTCTCGCTGCGCGAGTCGCCGTTCCCCTGGCGCCATGCCGTCGCGCGGCTTTCCTCGCTCGCGCTTCGGGCTCAGGGCTGAGAAGCGCGAAGCGAACCCTTGAACGCCGCTGGGCGGCGGGACCACGGGAAAGAACGATCAGGAAGAAGGCAGTTCCTTGAGAAGGATCATGTGATCCTTCGCTTGGCGCTCAGGCTCGGACGATGAAACACCTTGGAGAACAGCGCCGTCATGCCGGAGCAAGCGCAGGTCGAGCGACCCTGGTTCGTCTACGTGCTGCGTTGCGGCGACGGCTCGCTGTACACGGGGATCACGACCGACGTGGCCCGCCGCTGCCGCCAGCACAACGCCGGGACCGCGTCGCGCTGCACGCGCAGCCGCCTGCCCGTGTCGGTGGTCTACGAGGAGACCTACGCGACACGCAGCCTCGCGCTGAAGCGCGAGGCCGCGATCAAGTCGCTGACACGCCGGGCGAAGGAGACGCTGATAAGGCGGGCCGGGTGAATCCTGCGCCGCACCGCGAACGGACGGCGACACGAAGTCGCGCTTCAAGGGAAATCGAGATCGCGCGCCGTCAATGCAGCGCGATCGCGCGGCCGGGGCCGCCGTGGCAGTTCTGGATGCGGCCGGCGGCGAACAGGAAGTACGCGCTGGTCGGCAGGTCGGCGAGGTTCGTCAGGAACTCGACGCCGACCATGCCGTGGCCGCCCAGCGACCAGTAGGTCCACAGCGCTCGCCGTGGCTCGACGCCACCCAGGCTCGGCGCGTCGGTGCCGACGCAGCGGACGCCCTTGCTCGCCAGGTACGCGATCGCGCCGGGGCCGGGCGCAGGCCAGCCTTCCTTGGCGCCGTTGAGCGGGTCTTCCATGCACGCGCTCCCCTTCGGCAGCGGCAGGTAGTGCTGGTCGCTCCAGCCGCTGCGGAAGATCACCACGTCGCCCGGCTTCAACGCGCCGTGCTTCTTCTCGTGCTCCTCGATGGTCGCCATCGTGATCTCCGGCGACGCGGGCCACTGCGCCTTCGGGACCGTGCCGAGCAGGTGCTTCACGTCGATGACGCGGGCCGGGCCAGCGGTCTGCACGAGCGGGACCTTCTCGGCGGTGACGTCGCTGAAGCCGCGCGGGCCGTGCGACTTCTCGTAGTCGCGCAGCCATTGCTGCACCTGCGGCGCATAGCTCTTCGGGTCGAAGCCCCTCGTTGGCAGCGCATGCGCCGGCGGGACGAGATGCGTGCCGGCGCCGCTGTCGAGCATGTGCATGGGGAACGCGGTGCGGGTGTTGGGGTTCCTGCCGAAGAAGATGGTCATGTACGCCTGGCGGTGGTTGCCGACGCCTGCGCCGGGCCACGCCGTGGGGAGGTTGTCCGCCAGCGCGACCGACAGATCGACGACGTTCTTCTTGCGCGCCGAAGCGATCAGCCGCTCGGCGAGCGGCCCGCCGACCACTGCAAAAGCGCGGCCGTCGGAGTACGGGTCGCCGACGTGCTTCGGCCCCATCATGCAGTAGAACGCACCGGTCTTCGGCAGCGCGCCCAGGCCGATCGCGCTTTCGGTCCAGACCATGCCGTGCTTCAGCCCCGCGAAGTGCGTCGGCTCGGCGAGGTCCGGCATCGGGCCCATGCTTGTGCTGTCGATCCCCAGCGTCATCACCTTGCGGCTCGCCAGGTACTCCATGCACGCCGGGTCGGGGCCGGGCCAGCCGGGCGACTTCCCCGCCACCGGGTCGGCCGCGAACTTCCGCCCCTCCGGCAGCGGCTTGTAGTACTTGTCGCTGAACCCGCTGCGGAACAGGACCACGTCCCCCGCCCCCAGCGGACGGTTCTGCTTCTCCCACCGCTTCACGCGATCCGACGTGATGAGCGGGCTGCGGCCGTTCGGCGTCGCGTCGAGCAGGTCGGTGACGTCGATGACGCACGCCTCGCCGACGAGCTGCCAGACGGGGACTTTCTCGGTCGTCACGTTGCCGAACTTGCCGGCGTTGGGGAAGCCGGAGTCGGGGGGCGTGACGGAGTGGGTCGGCACGTCGAGCTGCGTGCCGGTGTTGCCGTCCATGACGAGGATGTCGGCGTTGTAGGCGCTGCGCGGGCCGATCCGCTGGTACGGGTTGATCTGGAACGCGGGGAACGTGGGCCAGGTGCAGGGATGGTCGGAAGCGACGAGCAGCGACAGGTCGACGAACTTCGACGCGTTGTCCCCCGCATGCGCCGACGGCGCAAGGGGGCGGTCGCCGAACAGGTTTATCGTCGCCAGCACGACAAGCGAGGCGAGCAGCACCGAAGCGGCGACGCGCGAGAACGGCTTCTTCCACCGGGAGAGAGAGGCAGCCATGAGCAGAACGTCCTTTGCAGCAAGCGATGCGAGCGTGGTTGCTGGTTCGAGGACGCCCATCATGGCGCGGCCGAAGCGCCGCGTCAACGAGCTTTGCCCGCGGAGAGGTGGTGCTGCCGCCGCTCGGGCGAAAAATGCTCGATGGCGTAGCGGAGCATCGTGCGCGGCATCGTCGCCGCGTGCTGGGCGAGGAACGCTTCGAGCGCCGCTTCGTCGCGGTCGCCGACCTCGCGCAGCATCCAGCCGGCGGCCTTGTGGATGAGGTCGTGCTTGTCGCCGATCAGCAGCTGGCTGATCGCCAGCGTGTCGTCGAACTCGTCGCGGCGGATGAAGTGCTGCGTGGCGACGATGGCGATGCGCCGCTCCCACAGGCTATTCGACTTCGCCAGCGCGACGAGCGGCTGGCGCGACTGCTCCGCGAGATGTCCGCCAATGATCGATGGGGCGGAGCAGTCGACGAGGTCCCAGTTGTTGATGTGCCGGGTGTTGCGGAGGCAGAAGTCGTAGGCCGCCTGCTTGTGTTCGTTGTCCGCCTTGGGGACGCCTAGCACCAGGATCAGCAGCGCCAGCGCCCGTTCCTCATGGATCGGCGAATGCAGCAGGCCCTCGACCTCGTCGAGCGGCAGCCCACGGAACTCGCGCGCCAGCTTCCGCAGCGCCGGCGCCCGCACGCCGATGAACACGTCTCCCTCGCCGTACTCCCCCGGCCCCGTCTTGAAAAACCGCGTCGCCGTCGCCGCCGCTTCCGGCGTGGCGTGCGCGTGCAGTGCAGCCCGTGCGCTGGCCGCAGTCATGGGGTTTTCTTTTTGTTATTTTAGATGACAGACGAGTTTTACTGCTGCTATTACTTTGCGTTTGGTTTTTCACAAAGAAACGTAAGACCAAGCGCAGCGATTCGGGTCTCATCATCTTTGAGTGAAAAACTCCATCGCTTCTCCATGAATTTCAAGAGCTTGATACCTTGAGTCAATATGACTTGAGGTGTCCAATCTGGATACTGAGCTACTTCAAGTTCAGAGAACGAGCCAGCAGAATATCCTGATATTTCAGTCGTTCCGTTTATCTTGTCCGGGAAGCTGCGGTTTCCCAGCGATGCATTCTTCGGGCGAGAAAGCGCGACCAGATTGCCGAGACTATCTCGCAAGCTCGCTTTTTGCTTGCTAGTCAGGCTGCTAAATTTGGTCTTCCAGTATTGATCGGTCGGTCGCTGGGGGTAAATGTGCTCGATAGTTTCGTAGTCGCTTTCATAGTGCTCAGAGGAAAACTCATCCCATGTAATCTTGTCGCGTGTTGCTCTCGCCTTATGCTTCAGTTCTTGTTCATACTCAAAGAGAAAGTGCCGAATTCCCCGCCAGGCGTAGAAGCCCCGATGGCGAGTAATAAGCTTGGCAATATCAACCGTAGTGAATTGCTTTGCGAATTTATCGGCTTGATCCTTCAGGCCGTCTGCTGCTTCTTTGATTGACTTGATTCCTTTTCTCACCTGGACAGCAAGCGTAATAAGATCCAAGCCTTCAACAGAGTCTGGATATTACCCCGGCTCGAATGATAATCAATAAATTGGTCTGAATGTCCATAATTTGCTGGCATTTTGAGAAAATCATATTGATTATCATTCGAGCCGGCGT
>JAYSSW010000083.1:0-5074 GCA_043720335.1 Planctomycetia bacterium | reverse complement strand
CTCTCCCCGTAAGGGGGAGAGGGATGCCCACCTCTCGCCTGGCCCAACACGAGACGTGGTGTTTCCTGCATGCCGGACTGCCCTTGCGGCACACGCCGATCCGTGGTTTATTGACAGGCTACGATGGCCCGAATCGCTCTTTTGAGGCTTTTCCATGAAGGAAATCCCGCTCGTCGGCTGGCGCAGGACGGTGACGCTTCTCCTCCTCGGCAGCGCGTCGCTCGTGGTCGCGCCGACGAATCTCCACGCCCAGGAAACGCCGCAGATCGTGGAAGTGCACGCCGAGACGCCCAACAACGCGAAGGACGTGGTGATCGGGCTGCGGCCGAACGCGCCGACGACCCTCCATCTGTCGGTGCAGAACCCCGGCGAGGAGGAGTTGCGCAACGTCGTCGTCAAAGTGGTCCAGACCGACCGCGAAGACAAGGTGAAAGTGCTCGCCACGACCCAGGCGGTCGACAAGCTGCCGGCCAAGGCGAAGGCGCGGCTCGCGTTCCCCAAGGCGAAGGAGAAGGACAAGAAGGAAGCCAAGGACGCCAAAGACAAGAAGGACGAGCCTGACACCATCGAAGTGGCCGGGCCGCCGTTCGCGCTGCAGCTCTGGGTGGAGGCGTCGCTGGGCAAGGAGCTGGTCACGTTCAAGCATCGGCTGACCCTCGCCGTCAAGCAGCCGCGCGACTATCTGACCGCGCAGGCGCAGTACGACCAGGGGAAGCGCCGGTTCACCGCGAAACTGAAGTTCGGTGACAGCGACAACGTCACAGGGCCGTTCAAATGTCCGATCCAGCTCGGCCTGGGAGCCGAGCTGGAAGCGGAGAAGAAGGGGACCTACGCGCAGCTGTTGACCGAGCCGAAACAGGCCGTCGAGGTGTTCGCGGAAGGGCTGGCGTTCGCGGGACTGAAAATCGACACCGGCAGAGTATCCCTGACGGTGGACGGCTACGAGCGCGCGTTCATGTACCCGGTCTCGCTCGGCGGTTCCGGCGACCTCGACGAGCTGCCGCTCGGCCAGAGCGTCGGCGCCCGCGTGCGCGTGCCGCGCTACGCGAAGCCCAGCGAGAAATTCCCGGTGGTCCTCGAGATGGACGGCCCCACCAGCCCCGATTATCGCGTCGAGATCGCCCTCGACCGCGCGGGCATGAAGGGGGAGTTCGAGACGAAGAAGTTCCCCGGCCTGCGCCAGCAGACCGTCGCGCTGTCCTTCTCGCCCGCCGGGGATCTGGTCTGCCACACCACCGTCCGCGACTGGCAGACCGAGTTCGACACGCGGGACGTCTACGGCAGCCTCTATTTCCGCGTCAGCGTCTACAAGAAGGACGAACTCGTCGAACTGCTGGTCCCCCGTGAAACGCGCCCGTACCTGGCGGCCCAGGAGCCGAGCGAGGACGCGAAACGCCTGTTCGCGCGGGTCACGCAGGACGACCAGCCAATCCAGGGGGTCGAATTCGTCGATCCCCCCAAAACCTGGGAGGTCGGCAAGCCGCTGCCGTTGACGGTTCGTGCCCGCCCCGCGAAGGAACACCAGGCCCCCGTCGAGAAGCGCGTCGTCTTCCTGCGTGGCAAAGCACCGAAGGACGGCGCCAAGATCGACCCGGAAACGATTGTTGGTTTCGGCGAATTCGACGAGGAGAAATCGGCCGTCAACACCTTCCTGCCCGCGCCCGAGAAGGCGGGTGAGCTGGAGCTGTCCGTGCAGTTGACGAACGCCGTCGGCATATCGACATACAAGACAACGACGATCAATATCGTCGAGCCGAAGAGCAAAGGCTGCAAGATCAAGGGGACGATCGCGCACGGGCCGCTGGGGCAGCCGAACCTCACGGTCTTCCTGGGGGACGCCAAGGGCAAGCAGCTCGCCACCACCAAGTCGAGCGCCAAGGGGGAGTTCGTCTTCGAGAAGGTGTCGCCGGGCAGCTACCTCGTTTCGGGCGAGGTGACCACGCCCGCTCTCATCGGGGTGGCCAAGGTTGAAGTGCCCGAAGGCAAGGAACTTGTCGACAACGTGCTGGTGAAGTTGTTGGCGAAATAGGCGCACCGTTGCAGAATACAAGGACACGGGCGAGGCCGGGGCTTCCGGCCGCGTCCGCCGCCGCTCCCCCTTGCAAGGTGCCGCCATGCCCCCGTACACCCAGGCAAACCAGCCCATCGAGGTCGTCACCCCCCTCGGCACCGACACGCTGCTCATCACGAGTTTCCAGGGCGAGGAGGGCATTTCCCGCCTTTTCCATTTCCGGATCGACATGGTCGCCGAGGTCAAGAAGGAGATCGCCTTCAACCTGATCCTGGGCCAGAAAGTCACGATCCGGCTGAACCAGCCGGTCCTTCCCCACAAGCCCCGCTACTTCAGCGGCATCTGCGTCCGGTTCAGCCAGGGGGAGGCCGACACCGATTTCTGCACCTACCAGATGGAGATGGCGCCGGCCTTCTGGCTGTGGACCAAGGTCGCCCAGACGCGGACCTTCCAGCAGCAGAGCGTGCCCGACATCCTCAAGGTCGTCCTGCAAGGCCTCGAAGTGACCTATCAGTTGACGGGAACCTACGAGCCGCGCAACTACTGCGTGCAGTACCGCGAGACCGATTTCAACTTCGCCTGCCGCCTGATGGAAGAGGAAGGGATCTTCTACTTCTTCACCCACGCCGCCGACGGGCACAAGATGGTGGTCGCCGATTCCTCGTCCAGCCATCCCGCCATGCCGCTGGCAAGCACCTTGACGTTTGAAAAGCGTCTCCAGTCCGGCTGGGCGGAGGACCGCATCCTCGCCTGGCAGCGGCAGCAGGAGCTGGTGACGGGGAAATTCACGCTCCGCGATCACAGCCTCGAAATGACAGGCAAGGACCTGGAAGCCAGCGCGACGGTCCCGGACGCGGTCGCTGCGGGGAAGGCCAAGCATTCGCTCAAGGCGGGCAAGGCAGACTCCCGCGAAATCTACGACTTCCCCGGCGACTACGCGGTCCGCTTCGACGGCGTCGATCCGGGCGGCGGCGAGCGTCCCGCCGACCTCAAGAAAATCCTCACGGACAACACGCGGACGGTCGGCCTGCGCCTGCAGCAGGAAGCGGTCCTGGGCGTCGTCATCCACGGCTCGGGGAACTGCCGGAACCTGGTCAGCGGGCACAAGTTCACGCTCCAGAAGCACGCGAACGCGGACGGCGACTATCTCCTGACCACGGTCCAGCACCAGATCGTCGGCGCGATCGACTACCGCGCGTCGTCCTCGCAGTTCCAGTACGTCAACTCGTTCACGGCCATTCCGTTCGGCGTGCCGTTCCGGCCCCAGCGCGCGACCCCCAAGCCGTTCGTGCAAGGGACGCAGACGGCGACCGTGGTCGGACCGGCCGGCCAGGAGATCTTCACGGACAAGTACGGCCGGGTGAAGGTGCAGTTCAACTGGGACCGCGCGGGAAAGAAGGACGCCAAAAGCTCGTGCTGGGTCCGCGTGTCGCAGCTCTGGGCGGGCAAGCGCTGGGGCGCGTCGTTCTGGCCTCGCATCGGCCAGGAGGTGGTCGTCGCCTTCCTCGAAGGCAACCCCGATTGGCCGATCATCGTCGGCAGCGTCTACAACGACCAGCAGATGCCCCCGTACCTCGGCGACGGACCCGACGCGAAGCATCCCAAGGACAACAAGATCTCCGGCATCAAGAGCAACTCCACGCCCGACGGCAAAGGCTTCAACGAGTGGCGCTTCGACGACACCAAGGACAAGGAGCAGATCTTCATCCACGCCCAGCGCAACCTCGACATCACCGTCAACCACGACGCCTTCGAGCGCGTCTTCCTCAACAGCCACAGCATCGTCGGCACGGAAAAGGACGGCAAGAAGGGGGACCGCTACGAGATGGTCTTCCAGGACAAGCACACCGACATCAAACGCAACCAGATCGAGCAGATCGAAGGCAACCTCCAGCTCACCATCGGCAAGGGCCAGGCCCAGAGCGGGGGCAACCTCGACCTCGTCGTCGAGAAGAACGTCACCGAAGCCATCGGCCAGGACGTGCAGACCAGCATCGTCGGCAACCGCGTCGAGAAGGTCGCCAAGGACCAGAGCCTGACCGTGACCGGCAACGTCTTCGAATCGGTCGGCGCCAAGGTCAACGTCGAGATCGCCACCGACCGCAACGAGAAGGTCGGCGGCTCGCAGACCCTCGACATCGCGACCAACCTGTTCGTGAAGGTCGGCAAGGACCACGCCCTCGAAGCGGGAGCCAACGTCCACATCAAAGGCGCCACCAATGTCGTGATCGAAGCGGGCACCAAGCTGACCCTGAAGGTCGGCGGCAGCTTCGTCGTCATCGAGTCCGCCGGCGTCAGCATCGTCGGCGGCACGGTCAAGATCAACAGCGGCGGCTCCCCCGGTTCGGGCGGCGGCGCGACGCCTGTCGCCCCGGAAGCCCCCAAGACCCCGGCCAACGCCACGCAGGCCCAGCCGACCAAGCCCACGATCGCCGACGATTCCAAGAGCGGGGCCAAGTCCGCTTCCAGTTGAGCGCGGGGACCGCCGCGATCAACCGTGTCCCCCAGGCAGGAGCATCCCTTTGCCCAAACAAGTCGTGAATGGCGCCAAGCTGGCCTGCAGCATGGGGGCGGCGCCCAGCGTGTTCGTCGTCCTGCCCGCCAACAAGGTGATGTGCGGCAACGTCCCCGCCGCCAACATCGCGGACCACGTCCCGATGACGAACATCATGCCCTTCGGCATGTGCAATTCGATCGCGAACCCGACGGTGGCCGCCGCGACCGCCGCGGCGCTCGGCGTCCTCACCCCGATGCCGTGCGTGCCTGCGACCTCGGCTCCCTGGGCGCCGGGGGCGGCGACGGTCACGCTGGCGAACCAGCCCGCGCTGGACAGTGTTTCCAAGTGCATGTGCCAGTGGGCCGGCGTCATCCAAGTCACGGATCCGGGGCAGACGACGACCGACATCCCGTGAATGGGGCTTTAGGCGAGCGGCAGGCACTATGCCCTGTGCGGGCAGGAATGAGGCTACTGACAGCTGCGCAAAGAAGTAAACTTTCACCCGTGTAGCGGCAACCCGGCGGCGGCGAAGAACGATTGAATCAGGTGGGGCTTTTGCCGCAAGC
>JAYSSW010000082.1:0-10719 GCA_043720335.1 Planctomycetia bacterium | reverse complement strand
AAGAATAATTACTTAGCACACTAAGTACTAGTATATGGAAAATTGTCCTACTTCGCTTTTGCTTCGAGTGTCCGCGATTGTCCCGCGCTTAAGGAAGGTATCAAAACAAATCAGCAGAAGCAACTGGCAGATGGCCCGATTTTTGTGCTTTCACTGAGACCGCAGGGGAAAATTTCAAAGCGGAATTGCTTGCACGCGAAAACGAAGATGATTACGATGGGGCCATGTTGGAGAACGGTCTTCGCCCAACCCGAAGACGACTCGCGCTTCTCCGGCTGTCCGAGAAAGCCGTCTTTTTTGGAGGCCGATCCATGTCTGCATCGTCGAAACGACCGATTCCGGTCGGGAAGCTCGTGACCGCCACGAGCAGGTCGTCCCCGCGCGGCGACAAGCCGCCCACCGTGCCGCTGCTCCGCGCCAAGATGCCCTGGCTGGCGGTGCTGCTCATCGGCGGCAGCGCGTTCTGGCTGGTCGCCATCGCCGTGCTGAGCTTCGCAGGCGTCGTGGCCGAGACCCACGAGAAGAGGCAGAACATCGAGATCGCGGAGGCGCGCAAGCTGCTGCCGGCGGCTCCCGCGCCGCGCGACATCGCGCCTGATTTCGCGCCCGTCAGGCCAGCGGCCCCCCCGGGCATGCCCGCCATTCCGGGCGTGCATGCGATCCCGGCGATGCCGGACCTGCAGTTCGTGCCGCCGCAAGCGCCGCTCGATCTTTTCGATGTGGAGAAGCTGCCGCCGCTGCGGGAAGCGCTGCCCGAACCGATGATCGAGCTGGCACCGAGGCAGGACGCCGCCGCGCTGCCGCTGCTGGAGCCGGCGGTCAAAGCAGTCGATCCCGCGATCGTGCCGTGCGACAAGCTGGGCACGCGCATCGTCTTCTACAAAAGCCCCGTGGACGCTTTCAAGCAGGCGAAGAAAGAGAACAAGCTCGTCTACATGATGCACCTGTCAGGCAACTTCGAGGACACCGCGTTCACCTGAAACAACGCGGAAGCGTTCCGTGTGGACGCACTCGCCAATGACAAGGTCGCCGACTACCTCAACGAGAACTTCATCTGCACGTACCTCAAAGTCGGCACGTTCCAGATCGTGGGCGGCCAGAAGCAGGGGGGCAACGTCGCCAGCTACTTCTGCCTGCACGACGGCTCGGTGATGCACGCGCTGCCGGGCAAGACCAACGCCGCTGGTCTCATCAGCGAAGCCCGCTGGGCGCTGGAGATGCGCAAGTCGGCCCTGACGCTCAGCACCAACCTCGTGACCGGCGCCGTCGACATGGCCCGCTACCAGGGCCATGTCCGCAGCGCCCACGAGGAGCGTTTCCTGGCCGAGACCAACCCGTGGATGCGCAACCGAAACGTGGCGCTCAACAACGGCAAGCGCAGCAGCAACCTGCCGCCGACCATGCCGCGCAACACCACGCTGCTGGCCCAGGCCCACTGGCTGCTCGCCAACGCCCCGCTCGCCAAGATCGACAGCGTCTACCCGACCGTGTGGACCACGATCCTCAACGAGCAGCTTTCCGCCCTCCCCGTCGCCCGGCGATGACGGCGACGCCGCTTCCCGCAGCCAACGCAAGCCCCTCGCGCGATCCGCGAGGGGTTTCGTTTTGGGTTCCGCTTCCCGTTTGCGTTTCGCGCTCGCACGTCCTGGCGGGACATGAAATGCACGATGCAGAAGCAGGAATGCGACGCGAGTCGGTGCGAAGCCACATTTCTGCGAGCGCGAAACGGTGAACCAACGCGAGGTTGCCTCGCGCATACAATGCAAGCATGGAACCCACGACCTACGATCCGATCACGGCCTACCACGAAGCGGGTCACGCGGTGGTGGCGCTCGCGCTCGACCTGCCGGTGAAGCGCGTCAGCATCCTGCCCAACCGCGACCGCCTGGGCGTGTGCGAGTTCGGCAAAGGGATCGCGCGCCGCTCGCAGGACTGGCTGGAACGCGAGATGCTGGTCGCGCTGGGGGGCATCGCTGCGGAAGCCCGTTTCACCGGCGACTACGACTGGGACGCCGCCTCGCAGGACCAGCGCTACGTCCGCAAGCTGACCGAGGAGCGGGCCGGCGAAAGCCGGGCCAAGCGGCTGGAGCGCCGGCTGCTGTCGAAGGCGGAGGCGCTGCTCGCCGACGACGACCACTGGAAGGCGGTCGAGCTGATCGCCAAGGAGCTGCTGCGCCTCGGCGCGATCAGCGGCCGCGCCGCCCGCCACCTCTTCGACCAGGCCTGCCGCGAGAAGTGAGACGGCTCGTTCACGCGGTCAATAAGCCTCGCTTCGGCAGCGGAATCGGCCGGCCCAGTTCCTTCGCCGTCTCGATCCATTCGCGAATCACGACCTCGGCGTTCTGAAGCGCTTCCGCATAGGTCGCGCCGTCCGCAGCGCAGCCCGGCAGTTCCGGCACCTCGGCGATGCAGGCGTTGTCCTCGTCGCTCCACTGGAGAATGACCGCGAATCGCTGTGTTTCCATGATCGTTCATCATACACCAACAGAGATCACTCGCGAAATCCCCCAGACAAAGGGATCGCGATTTGCGATTGTCGATGTTCAAACGAACACGTCGCCCCGCCCGCGCCGCAGCAGTCAAACTTGTTTTTGCTCCCGCAATATGCCAAGTTGTGGGTGGAGGCGTCGCCTCCGGGGCAGGCTTCCCCACGATCCCCTGCTGCCCCAACTTCCCTCGCTGGTCCGCTTCTCGCGACGCGGCCCGTGAAAGGAACCCCATGCGCGTTGGAATCATCGGCGCCGGCCCCGCTGGCATCACGGCCGCCTATCAGCTCAGCAAATCGAACGCCGAAGTCGAAGTCTTCGAGGCGGGCGACAACGTCGGCGGCCTGTCGCGCACCATCGAACTGTGGGGCCAGCTCGTCGACCTCGGCCCGCACCGCTTCTTCAGCAACGACCCGCGCATCAACCGCGTTTGGCTCGAAGCGGTCGGCGACGACTACAAGATGGTCGACCGCCTCACCCGCATCTACTACCAGAAGCGGTTCTTCCACTACCCGCTCAAGCCCGCCAACGCCCTCTGGAACATGGGGGTTGCGAGCGCCACCACTTGCCTGTTCAGCTACTTCAAGGAGAAGGTCCGCCCCTCCTACGGCCCGGGCGACGCCGAGACGTTTGAATCGTGGGTCGTGACCCGGTTCGGCCGCAAGCTGTTCAACATGTTCTTCAAGTCGTACAGCGAGAAGCTGTGGGGCATCCCCTGCGACCAGCTCGACGCCGACTTCGCCGCCCAGCGCATCAAGAAGTTCACGCTCGGCGAGGCGATCAAATCCGCCCTCGGCATCGGCGGCAAGAAGCACAAGACCCTCGTCGACCAGTTCGCCTTCCCCACCGCAGGGACCGGCCTCGTCTACGAGCGCATGGCCAAGGCGGTCGAAGCGCGCGGCGGCGCGGTGAACCTCAACACGCCGGTGCGCCGCATCGTCCACGACAGCCGCGTCGTGTCGGGCATCGAGCTGGCCAGCGGCGAGGTCAAGCCGTTCGACCACGTGATCTCGACGATGCCGCTCACGCATCTCGTCAAGGGCCTCGGCGACCTGCCTGCGGACGTGCAGCAGTCGGTCGAGCAGCTCAAGTTCCGCAACACCGTGCTGGTCTATCTGCACGTCGCGGGCAGGAACCTGTTCCCCGACCAGTGGCTGTACGTCCATTCTCCCGACCTCGGCACCGGGCGCGTCACCAACTTCTGCAACTGGGTCCCCGACCTCAACCGCGGTTCGCCCAACACGATCCTCGCCCTCGAATACTGGTGCTACGACGAGGACCCGCTCTGGCAGGAGGACGACGCCACGCTGATCGAACGGGCCGGCCGCGAGATGCGCTCGACCGGGCTGATCGGCGACGCGGCGATCCTGGCCGGGCATGTGCATCGCATCAAGCGCTGCTACCCGGTCTACGCGACCGGGTACAAGAAGCACCTGGAGCCGGTCGTCGCCCACCTGCGCGAGTACCGCAATCTGCAGGTGATCGGCCGCTACGGCTCGTTCAAGTACAACAACCAGGACCACAGCATCCTGATGGGCGTCCTCGCGGCCGAGAACCTGGTCGAAGGCAAGCAGCACGACCTGTGGGCGGTCAACACCGACTCGGAGTACCAGGAGGCCGCCACGGTCGAGAAGTCGGGGCTGGAGAAGGGCGAATCCGTTCCGACGAGCAGGGAGAAGAAGGAAGCGGTCGGCGTGGAGAACGCCGCATGAAAAGGCCGGAAAAAAGCCGGCCTTGTCCCGCCCTTCGCGTGGCGTAGAATGGTCAGAATGGCGGGGTAGCTCAGTTGGTTAGAGCAGCGGCTTCATAAGCCGCGTGTCGCCGGTTCAAGTCCGGCCCTCGCTACTCGAAGGAAAAAGTTGTGACAGCCGATTCGACGATTCTAAATCGTCAGGCAGCCCTTTTCTTCTCGCTGTCGGGTAGAATATAGCCAATCGCTCCTTGAAACGCTTTTTTGTGAAAGCATTCTCGTTGCAATGGCAGATGCTGTTTGGATGTGATTCCTACAGCAATGCGCAATCTGCCTCGGAAATCTATCGTATCGAATAATCTGGGCAGCATATGCGATTTTGCAATGAAATCCATGACGCCAGCAAGTCTTTTTCTAACGAAGATTTTTTGCCTAGATAGCGGCTCTCGCTCCTCTCAACTGCGATCTGAGCACAAGAAGGGCGATTACAACGGCAAATGTTCGCGCAGTAAAAAACGATATGGACAAGCAAGGATCGTTGTCTTACTATTGAGAGCCATGAGCGACTTATTTAAGGCGGAATTCCCGCCACTGTTGCAACCTGGCTTTCACACGTTTACACTGCAAGAGTTGCAAGTTCTCTGCGTTGATGCATTCCCGTTGTCGAGAACAAGACCATTGATTATGGTTGAATTCGAGAAACTGGTCCGCACATTGCACGAGAGCGGATTCCGGTGTGAAATATGGGCTGATGGCAGTTTCTTGACGGAGAAAATCGACCCGGACGATATAGACCTTGTCGTCACAATAACAAGCGATTTTGAGCAAAATGCGACGCCTGACCAAAACAAAGCAATCGCTTTGCTTGAGTTGTACGGCATAGATCCGAAAAAAAAAAGCACATTGCGATGTCAACTTAATAGTGGACTATCCGCCCGGCCACTGTCATCACGAGGTCGGCGTCGAAAACCACGAATACTGGCAGAGGCAATGGGGATTTAGCAAGCGCAATGTTCCCAAGGGAATCGCCTTGTTGCATTTGCCAGGAGGTGTGTCATGAGCGATTTGCTGGGCCTCACTCGGCAGATAGGAGAAACGAGCGAGATGATCGCGAAATTTGAAAAATCGCTTTCCGCCTCGCCTGGAGACCGTTCGCTTCAGATTAACCTTCGCTCTTTGGAAAAGCGGAAAAAACGGCTGGAAAACCAGTTTGCACAAGCAGCCGACTTGATGGGCTACGATTACTGCCGTTACCGATTCGTTCCGGAAACAGGCGGCGTGAAGGTCTCCGGTCTCGCCAGCGTCATTGGTCATTTTCAAACACTGGTGTCTCTGGTGTGCGAAGCGCTGACATCGGGCCCTCGAATGACTTCAAAGCTCGGCGCGGAAGCCCTCGCAAAAACTGCGTTCGATTTCGGCTACTCTTTCGCAGGCTCAGTTGGCTTCGCGCTCACCATTCCCAATTCCAGGCTTATGGGGGTCGAGAGCAAACTTGACGAAACCTTCGCGCTGATTGCTGTGATCTCAAAAGCTAGCAAGCCAGAGGACATCAAGGAGCACGCGAAGAAAATCGGCAGAGCCCCCATGCGATTGATTTACCAATGGGCCAAAGACCACGTACACAACCATTTCAGTGCTGAATTCGAGTGGGGCCGAGGCGACCGCGAGCATGCTCGTTTTCTGATACAAGAATCGCAATTCGATTCTCTCGCTCGTGCTATCGACGAAACCAGCGAAGAAGATCGCACTGAAATCGATCTGAAAGGCGTGCTGAGCGGAGCGAATGTCGACAGTCATTCGTTCTACTTCAAGGCGGACACCGGCGAAGCAATCAGCGGATCAACGCGGATCGTCGATGAGTCGCATACGGTCGTATTGCCGAAACGATACGCTGCAAAGCTAGTCCGGACGCGAAAGATTTACTTTGCCACAGAGGAGCAGAAGGACCACTACGAGCTGATTAACTTGCAATCCATCTAGCGGCGTTTCTGGTAGTTGCCAAGCCAAGTAACCCGCGTGTCGCCGGTTCAAGTCCGGCCCTCGCTACTCGAAGAAAGCCCGGCGAGGACCATGGTCCTCGCCGGGCTTTCTTGCGCATGTCGCCTCAGTCCGTCGGCACGCAGCCCGGCGGCGGGGGCGGCTCGTAGGTGCGGTCGTCCGCCTTGTGGTCGCGATTCAGCAGCGCGAGCTGGTACAGCCGTTCCCCTTCCGGCGTCGGGTAGTCGGCCGTCAGGCAGGCCCGGCACAGGCGCTCCGGCGGCATGCCGATGCAGCGCGCGATCGCGTCGAGCGGCAGGTAGAACAGGCTGTCGGCGCCCAGGTCGTTCGCCATCGCCTGCTGCTCGTCGAACGTGATCCGCTTGCCCGCCATGAACTTCGGCGCGTACAGCTCGGCCACCGTCGACATGTCGATGCCGTAGAAGCACGGCGCCAGGATCGGCGGGCAGGCGACGCGGACGTGCACCTCCCTGGCGCCCCCCCGCTCGCGGACCAGCTTGATGAGCGATTGCAGCGTCGTGCTGCGGACGATCGAGTCCTCGACCAAGATGACTCGCTTGTTCTCCATCACCTCGCGCAGCGGCGTGAACTTCATGCGCACGCGCTCGGCCCGGTTCTTCCCCTCGATGAAGGTGCGGCCGATGTAGCGGTTGCGCATCAGCCCCTCGACCGACGGCAGGCCCAGCTCGTAGGCCATCGCGTCGGCGGCCGCCTTGCCGGTGTCGGGGACCGGGACGACGATGGTGTCGTCGTCGAACTTGACGCGGTTGAGCTGGATCTCCTGCTCGGCCAGCTCCTTGCCCAGCCGCGTGCGCGACAGGTAGACGCTGTGGCCGTCGAGGACGCTGGCGACGTTGGCGAAGTAGATCCACTCGAAGAAGCAGTGCGAGGTGCGCTCGTCGAGCGTCGCGGCGAAGCGCTCGATCCGCATCGTGTTGTCCTCGATGAGGACCATGTGGCCGGGCGGCAGGTCGTGGACCTCGGTGAAGCCGAGGTTGGTCAGCGCGATGCTCTCGCTGGCGGCGGCGAACAGCCCGCCATCGACGGCGTAGCACAGCGGGCGGAACCCCTTCGGGTCGCGGACGACCGCCATGTCGCCGCGGGCGTTCATGTAGACGATGTTGTACGATCCGTCGAAGCGCCGGCTGATGTTGCGGAACACCTGCACGAGATCGGGACGGTCGTCGCCCGACAGCTCGTAGCTCAGGTGGTGCATGATGACTTCGGTGTCGACGTCGCGCGTGAGGTGGTAGTCGGTGCGGTCGAGCAGTTCCTGCTTCAGTTCGCGGAAGTTGGCGATCTGGCCGTTGAAGGCCATGCTGAACCACTTCCACTTGCGGCCGTGGTAGCGGACGAAGGGCTGGGCGTGGCTGCGTTCGTTCTTGCCGCTGGTGGCGTAGCGGACGTGCCCGATGCCGGCGCGGCCCGCGAAGGTTTTCATCAGGTCTTCATACTTTTTCGTGTGGCTGGTGCGGAAGGCCTCGCTGACCGTGCCGATCTCCTTGAAGGTGTCGAGGATCTTTTCGCGGGCGGGGTTGTAGGTGGTGAAGCCGGCCGCCAGCTGGCCTCGGTTCTGCAGTTCGATGAGCATGCGCGGGATGAGCCGCGAGACCTGCTCGCCCCCCTCTTTCGGCGCCAGGCTGGAAGGCCGGGACGGGTCGAATTGATGGATGGCGGCGATGCCGCATTCGTGCAGGAGTTCGAGCATGAGTGGAGGAACCCCGAAAGGAACGAGCATCCTTGACGCCGGTCGCCAAGCCACGCCGTCATTATAAACCCCACGCCCCCCGCGAGCAAATCGGCGGGGCTTCCCGTGCCGCCCGCGCCGACTTTTCCCGCCCCGGAATCGTCTTCTGCATGGCAGGCGGCGCGCGGGTTGACATTCGCGTGCCCAGGCCTGAGATTGAAGCGGAACGCATCCTTCGCTTTCCGTGTTGAAAGGTCCACGCATGCCCGATTTCCTGCCGCTTCGCCGCTTCGGCAAGACGCCCCTGCAAGTCACCTCGCTGTGCATCGGCTGCGCTCCGCTGGGGAGCATGCCCGAAGCTTTCGCCTACGACGTGGCCGAGTCGCAGGCGATTGACACGCTGCGCGCCTGCTTCCAGTCGCCGATCAACTTCCTCGACACCGCCTACTCCTACGGCGACGGCGAAAGCGAACGCCGCATCGGAAGCGTCCTTCGCGAACTCGGCGGCGTCCCGGCTGGCTACATCGTCGCCACCAAGGCCGACCGCAGCCTGCAAACCGGCGACTTCTCCGGCGACCAGATCAAACGCTCCGTCGAACGCAGCCTGAAGCTGCTCGGCATAAGTCAATTGCCGATCTGCTACCTACACGACCCCGAGCACGCGCCGTTCGACGACATCATGGCGAAGGGCGGCGCGGTCGACACGCTGCTGAAGCTGAAAAACCTTGGCTATATCGGCCACGTCGGCATGGCGGGGGGACCGGTCGACCTGATGCAGCGCTACGTCGAGACGGGACTTTTCGAGGCCCTCATCACGCACAACCGCTACACCCTGCTCAACCGCTCCGCGAACCAGCTCCTCGACGCCGCCCATCGCCAGGGCATCGCCGTGCTGAACGCCGCCCCCTACGGCAGCGGCATCCTCGCCAAAGGCCCCGACGCCTACCCGCGCTACGCCTACCAGGCAGCGGCGAACGAACTGGTCGACCGCGTGCGGCGCATGGACGCCATCTGCCGCGAACACGGCGTGCCCCTCGCAGCAGCGGCATTGCAGTTCTCGCTGCGCGACCCGCGCATCACCTCGACGATCCTCGGCCTGTCGAAAGCGGAACGCATTGCGCAGACGGTCGCGCTGGCCCAGCACCCGATCCCCGACGAACTCTGGCCCAAGCTCGACGCCGTCGGCTACACGATGGAAGACCCCGAAGCCTCGCGGTGGGGGAGCTAACCGCAGAGACGCAGAGACGCAGAGCAAAGGCAGAGAAAGGCAGAAAGCGAAACGAAGGAGCGCAGCGCCGTTTAGCCGCGACGCGCAGCGGAGCGCGGGCGCCGCGCGAGGATGCAAGGGTTGCCGCGATGTCCGAGCCTGAGCGCCAAGCGAAGGGGGCCCCTTGCCGTGATTCGCAATTTGTCGTCGCGCGGGGCTTCCTTCGCTTGGCGCTCAGGCTCGGAAATACAGAGCGGCAGCACCGCGCGAAGTTGTTTTGGCTCGCCAACCCTGGAAACAAAGGAGAAACCGATGTTCGCCGCTACGCTCCTGGCATCGCTCGCTCTGGTCGTCGGACAGGCACCCGAAGAACCCGCGCTGATCCTGCGCGGCAATCCGCCGGTCAGCAGCGCCGTCTTCAGCCACGACAGCAAACGCCTCGCCGTCGCGGCGCAGGACCTCGAAGTCTACGACGTGGCGACCGGCAAGCTCACCCTGCGCATCCCGCATGTGTTCGGCGACGTCTCGTTCAGCCCCGATGGCAGATGGCTCTGCTCCGTTCATTCGGTCATGGGCATGATCTCGGTTCGCGGCACCGCACGCCTCTACGACGCCGAGACCGGCAAGCTCGGCCACGCCTTCAACGCCACCGCCGCCGCGTTCAGCAGCGACGGCCGCTGGCTCGTGCTGGAAGGCGAACGGCCGTTGTTCCGCAACGAACCCGTGCCTCCTCCGATGATCGGCGACGTCGCGACGGGCAAGACGCATCCCGCTGAGCTGCCCGCGATTCACCGCGACGGCAGCCAAGCTTCCTACGTGTTCTCGAAGGACGGGAAACAGTTCGCGCCCCTGAGATCCATCGTCGCGAAGAAGCCCGACGAGTGGACGGCCTACGACCTGGCGACCGGCAAGAAAAACGACGACGCGAAGAACTTCGCCGTCGATCCCGCCGATCTGCTCCTCATCTCGCCCCCCTCCGGCACCCGGGCGTTCATCGCCAGCGGCTTCTCGCTCGTCGACCTGGACAACGGCAAGACGCTCCACTCCCATCAACCATCCAAGACGCCAGGCGAGGCGTACTGCGTCGAAGCGCACACGGTCCGCGCGGATCGCCATCGCCTCTACTTGACCATGGCGCAAGAGAAGAAGAACGGCGTCACGACCCATCTCGCCTGCGTCGATCTCGACAAGGCCGGCGCGGTTCGCAGGGTGCTGGAGCTGGACACCGCACCGGCGTTCGACGATTACGCCTACTCCGAAGGGGTTCCGCCGCTGGCGAAAGCCGTCCGCAAAAAAGGCGGCCGCGCCGAGCGCAAGCCCGCGACCGTGCGCATCGATCCAACCGGGCGCGTCGCCGCGTCGATCGACTCCGCCGGCGTGCTGACGCTGTGGAACCTCGCGACCGGCAAAGCGACCCACCGCCTGCGCGACACCGGGCACCGCGACTCAGTCTCGCTGCTCAGCTTCCGCCACGACAGCAAGGTCCTCGCCACCGGCAACCACAACGAACCGGTCCTGCTCTGGGATCTCGCCACCGGCAGGCAGCTCGCGGCGCTGGCGCCCCACCCGACGCTGCTTTCGCTCGCCTTCCGCCCGAACAGCGACCAGCTCGTCGGCTCCGGCTGGGGCGGCGCGCAGACCTGGGACACCC
>JAYSSW010000081.1:0-2366 GCA_043720335.1 Planctomycetia bacterium | reverse complement strand
CTGAGCCCGAAGCGCCAGCGAGGCAGCACGCGCGACGATGCAAGGAAGGGACAGGCGACTCGCGCAGCGAGAGCAGCGACTCCCGCGACTCGCTGCGCATCGGCGAGCACGCACGTCGCGGAAACAGCAGGCATCGCTGCGCGTGCTGCCTCGCTGGCGCTTCGGGCTCAGAGGCGATGACGTTTCTACCGCAGCTTCGACAAATGGATCTCGGCTTCGCGGAGGACGTTGCTGCGCTGGGCCTCCGGGGTCGCGGAATGGCGCTGGCGGGCCAGGGTGGCGGCGTGCTGCAAGCTCGTCCGCGCCTCGTCGGGCTGCTTCAGTTCCAACTGAGTGACGCCGAGCCACAGGTGCAGCAGCGCGTCGTCGGGCGAACGCTGCAGCGCGGTCGTCAACAAGTCGCGGTAGATGGTCCACAGCTTCGGCTGGGCGTTGTCGCGGCACAGGCTGCCGAGCGTCGTCAGGTGCTCCACGGGCAGGCACGCCCCCATGCCGGCGTCGTCCAGCGCCGTTGGCAGGTCGGCGAGCAGCGCGGCGGCGCGCGGGGCCTGCTGGTTGCGGGCGTTCCACAGCGAGGTGAGCAGCCGCAGCTCGCCCGACTTGGTGCAGAGGGCGACCATCTCGTCGACGCACTCCTTCACCGCCGCCTCGTCGATGACGGTGTTCTCGCGCAGCCAAAGCGCGGTCGCCCAGGTGGCGGCCTGCTGCGGCGCCTCGCGGCGCAGCTCGCGGAACTCGGACTGGGCGCGGTCGACTTGTTTCTGCTGGGCGTAGGCGACCGCCTTCGCCTGCCTCGCCCACAGCCGCTGCGGCGCGGCGGGGGTCAGCTTGCGGAACCAGCCGTCGGCCTCGGCGGCGTAGTGGCGCATCTGGTCGGTCGAGATGACGCGGTTCTGGTTGTCCTGCGAGCGGGCCAGCTTCTGCGTGACCATGTCGAGCTGGGTCTGGATCTGCAGGAAGCGGAGCTGGTCCTCGCTGCCGACGAGGTGCCGGAACCACAGCTTCTCGGCGAGCGAGCACTGGTTCCACGCCGTGACATCTTCGCCGATCTGCCGCAGGTACGGCAGGGCCTTGTCGGCCTTCCCCTGGGCGACGAACAGCCGGGCCGACGCGAGGTTGGCGCGGAACGCGTGGTCGATGCGGCCGACGCGGTGCAGCATCTCGAGGTGGGCCTGAGCGCTTTCGAGGTCGCCTTCGCGCAGGTCGAGGGCGCCTTCGATCAGGTGGCGATGGAAGACCGCTTCCGGCGCGACGGCGGCCTGCAGGCCTTTCAGATGCGGCGCGAGCGACGCGCGGGGCGCTCCTTCGCGCAGCATTGAGAATGCCAATGCCGAGTGGAGCGGGGCCAGCTCCTCCGGCGTCCTGGTGGCGCCGAACGCCTTCCAGCAGTCGTCGATCCACGTGCGTGCTTCACGCAGGCTGGCCTGGCCAGCTTCGCTCGCTGGCGCCTGCATGCCGGCGTCCTGCAGCCATTCGATCCAGCGGACGAAGTGCTGCGGCTTGCCGAGCGGCTGGCGGATCGCTTCGCGGAACACGTCGCGCGCTTTCGCGACGAGCGCGGGGTCGGCAGGCGTGGTGCGGGCCGCGAGCAGCTTCATGCGCTGCATCGTTTCGTCGAGGAGCAGTTCGGCGCTGAACGGCGATTCCTTGAGCGCGAGCTGCCCCTTGGCGAACTCGCCGAAGGAGGCGACGACGCGGCGGACGCGCGCGGTGTCGGGCTTCTCGGCGCTGGCCAGCGATTCCTGGGCCATGCGGAACAGCGTGACGACGGCGTCGGTGTCCCAGGGGCTCATGCGGTCCATCTGCTTGAGCGAAGCGGCGCGTTCGAGGAAGCCGGCCGACTCGGGCCAGAGGAAGCGGTCGAGGGCGTCGCGCGTCGCGGTGATGCGGGTGGTGTCGCGCTCGCGCACGGCCTGCTCGACGTGCCAGTGAAGGACCTGTGCTTCGAGATGGCTGGTGCGCCACGGCAGCTCGCCGGTTGCCTTCAACGCTTGAAGGTGCTGCTCCGCCTTGGCGACACGCGCAGCGTCGCGCTTCGCCGACGGGGCAGGCTGGCCGCCGCTGTCGGGCTGCTCCAGCTCGACGCGGGCCAAGAGGTACAACGCGCGGGCGTTCTTCGGCTGGCGCTCGTGGATCTTCTTCGCCAGCGCTGCGACGCCGGTCCACGCGACCGGCTGCATCTGCAGCTCGACGCGCAGGCTGTCGGTCAGCAGTTCGTCGTTCTCCGGCATCAGGGCGACGGCGTTGCGCAGCAGCAGGACCGCGTCGGTGCGGCTGCGGCCGTCGGGGCTGGCCAGGAAATTGCGGTACTTCTCGCCCGTGCTGGTGTCGAGCGTCTCCAGCATCGGCTGGCCGTCCTTCAGGGC
>JAYSSW010000080.1:0-2368 GCA_043720335.1 Planctomycetia bacterium | reverse complement strand
CAAGGACGGGCTGTGGAAGTCGAAGGTCTTCCCCGGCCTCTGGCTCGACGGCGCAGCGCTGTTGGCAGGCGACCTCCCTGCCGTGCTTGCGGTGCAGCTGCGCGGCATCGTCTCGCCCGAACACGCCGACTTCGTCAAGAAGCTCGCCAAGCGGAAGAAGTGACAAGGGTACCCAGGGACGGCTGTCCCTGGGCTTTCGACCGTTGACGATGGATTCCCCTCGCTCTCCAAGGACCGACCCCATGAACCCGCTGCACGCATTCGGCCAGGCCATGACGCGACGGCACTTCCTCGGCTCCACCGCGCTCGGTGGGGCGGCGCTGGCGTCGCTGCTGCACAGCGACTCCGCTGACGCCAGCCTGCCGGGGCTGCCGCACTTCCCCGCCAAGGCGAAGCGCGTCATCTATCTGTTCCAGTCGGGGGGGCCGTCGCACCTGGAGCTGTTCGACCACAAGCCGCGCCTGCGGTCGCTGCACGGCACGGAGCTGCCCGACTCCATCCGCCAGGGGCAGCGGCTCACCGGCATGACCTCCGGCCAGCGCAGCTTCCCCGTCATCGCCCCGCGCTTCGCCTTCCGCCGCCAAGGGAGGCATGGCGTCCAGCTCAGCGAGCTGCTGCCGCATACCGGCCGCATCGCCGACGAGATTTGTCTGGTCCGCTCGATGCACACCGAGGCGATCAACCACGACCCCGCCATCACCTTCATCCAGACCGGCAGCCAGCAGCCCGGCCGGCCCTCGCTCGGCGCGTGGCTCAGCTACGGCCTCGGCTCCGAAGCGCGCGACCTGCCGTCCTTCCTCGTCATGATCTCGCACGGCTCCGGCGCTGACGCCAACCAGGGCCTCCTCGACCGCCTCTGGGGGAGCGGCTTCCTGCCGTCCAGCCACCAGGGCGTGAAGCTCCGCAGCGGCGCCGACCCGGTCCTCTTCCTCTCCGATCCCCCCGGCATCGACCGCGCCATGCGGCGCCGCATGCTCGACCGACTCGCCCAGATGAACGAGTTGCAGCAGCAGGCGACGGGCGACCCGGAGATCACGACGCGCATCGCCCAGTACGAGCTGGCGTACCGCATGCAGACCGCCGTGCCGGAGCTGACGAACTTCGCCGACGAAACCGCTTCGACGCTCGACCTGTACGGCCCCGACGCGCGGCGGCCCGGCAGCTTCGCCGCCAATTGCCTGCTCGCCCGGCGGCTGGTCGAGCGCGGCGTGCGCTTCGTGCAGCTCTACCATCGCGGCTGGGACAACCACAGCGGCCTGCCCGTCAACATCCCGCGCCAGTGCCGCGACGTGGACCAGGCGCAGGCGGCGCTGGTGATCGACCTGAAGCGGCGCGGACTTCTCGACGACACGCTGGTGGTCTGGTCGGGCGAGTTCGGCCGCACCGTCTACGGGCAGGGGGGCGTGCAGGAGAACTATGGCCGCGACCACCACGGCCGCTGCTACTCGATGTGGATGGCGGGGGGCGGCGTGAAGCCCGGCATCGTCCACGGCGAAACCGACGACTTCGGCTACAACATCGTCCGCGACCCGGTCCACGTTCATGACCTGAACGCTACGATCCTGCACTGCCTGGGCATCGACCACGAACGCCTGACGCACCGTTTGCAGGGCCGCGACTACCGCCTCACCGACGTGGCCGGCACGGTCGTGCGCGAGCTGCTGGCGTAGATTCCCGCACGAAGTTTAGCCGTTCGCCTACGGCGAGCGCGGCCCCAACCCACGTCAGGAAAATAACCCCCACGCAACCACCGTCCCTGCGCACGCCGTAGGCGAACCAACGCGAAAATCGTCCCAATCCATCAAGCGCAACTTGTTCCATATCAACGAGTTAAGAGAAAGATTCAAGATTTTGCGTGAAAACTCATTGACACAGGGGGGGGGGCGCAAGGTGTAGGATGGTAGCGTGTCGCAGCCAAGGATCGCCCAGCCCAGGGGCCGGTGTATGTCGCGGTTCGCAGGACACTTCCTGAAACTTCTCGGCCTGCTGCTCCTCGCCGCAGCCGCGCTCAAGTAGTATGGCTGGGCGGTCGATCCGGTGCGGCCCACGGGCTGGTTCGCCATTCCCGCTGTGCAGTTCGCCATCGTCATGGTCGAAGCATTACTCGGCGTCTGGTTTCTGACCGGCTGGGCGAAGTCCGCCGCGTGGCTGGTCGCGTTCTCGCTTTTCACGCTCTTCTCCGTCGTCAGTTTCCGCCAAGGCTGGATCGGCGAAGCCTCGTGCGGCTGCTTCGGCAGCCTCGCCATCAACCCCTGGCTCGCCTTCGGCGTCGATGTCGCGGCGCTGGCGCTGCTCGCCATCACCCGGCCTTCGCGCGAAGATTTCAGTTCGTTGCGATTATCGCTGTCCACGCGCGTCGTGCGAACCT
>JAYSSW010000079.1:0-2371 GCA_043720335.1 Planctomycetia bacterium | reverse complement strand
GGCCGTCCTTGGTCGCGGGGGTTTGCTTCACTCCCAGCTGGTAAGGATGTCGCACCTCCGGGAGAGGTTTCGACTTCGGCAGCTCGCCCAGGACGACGCGAAAGCCGGTGCAGGCGTTCGCGTCTTCGGGGAGATGGCCGCTGCGGTTGGCGGATCGCGTGTATCGGCGCACGTCGCGATCGGTGCGGAGGAAGCTCCAGCCGCGTGTGACGCGTGCGTAGCCGTCGGCGCGGCCAACGGGATCGGTCGGTTCGCCGGCGTCGTAGGGGCCGTGCCAGTCGAGGCACCATTCGGCGACGTTGCCGTGCATGTCGTGCAGGCCCCAGGCGTTGGCGCCGTAGCTGCCGACTTTCGTCGTGAACGACTGAGCGGTCTTGCCGTCCGCAGTTTTGCCGAGGTTCGCTTGAGCGTGCATGATCGTGTCGCCCGTGGTGAACTTGGTCGAGGTTCCGGCCCGGCAGGCGTACTCCCATTCGGCTTCGGTCGGCAGGCGGTAGGGGCGGCCCTCCTTCTTCGACAGCCAATCGCAGTACGCCGTCGCTTCGTGCCAGGTGACATAGGCGACCGGCTCGTCGTCGGTGTTGGAACTGCCGCGCTTGCCTCGCTGCGCGCGGTGCTTCGGGTCGAACTGCTCGTACTCAGCATTGGTGACTTCGAAGATGCCGAGATAGAAAGGGCGAGTGATCTGAACCTTGTGCGCAGGCGACTCGTCGGCGTCGCGCTGCTCCCATTCGGCGCGCGAGCGCGGCGGCTCCTTGCCCTCGCCCATGACGAACGAGCCCGCGTTGACGCGGACGAATTTCATGCCGACGGAGTTCTTGAACTCCTTCGCTGTGGGGAGGTCGGCATTCTCCCCCGCAGCGATTTGGCTCGCGGCGGCGAGCAGGACGATCCCGAAGCATCGCGCGGTCATGGTGCCTCCTCGTTCGTGTCGATGTCGTTGGAGAGTCGAGGCGCCATCATCGCGCGGGACGGCACGCGATGCAAGCGGTGATTTTCCTCCATGAGCAAGTCGCCGCCCGGCGCATAGAATCAATCCTGGCGTCGACGCGTGCGCCGAGGCCGCAGGAGCAAGTTCATGAACCGAGTCCGCGACAATAAGGCGGGGCAGATCGACTATCCCACCAGCGACGGCAAGCCGATGGCAGAAACCGACCACCACCGCGAATTGATGCAGGCCCTCATCCAGACGCTGCAAACGTGGTTCGCCGCCAACAAGCGGATCTACGTCTCCGGCAACCTGATGTACTACTACGTCCCCGGCGACAAGCGCCGCCACGTCTCGCCCGACGTGTTCGTCGTGCGCGGCGTGCCGAACCAGCGGCGGCTTTGCTACCTCGCCTGGGAGGAGGGGAAGCATCCGTCGGTTGTCATCGAGTTGACCTCGCGCTCGACACGGCGCGAGGACACGCACAAGAAGTTCGAGCTGTACCGCGACAAGCTCAAGGTGAAGGAGTACTTCCTGTACGACCCGTACGGCGACTACTTGAAGCCGCAGCTGCAAGGGTACCGATTGGTGAAGGGGGAGTATGTGCCGATCGCGCTGCGCGACGGTCGGATGCCGAGCCAGATCCTGGGTCTGCACCTCGAAGCCGACGGCAACGACGTGCGGCTGTACGACCCGGCGGCGAACCGCTGGCTGCCGACGCCGCTGGAGCGGGCGGTGGAAGCGGAGGAGATGGTGGAGGTGCAGCGCGAGATCGTGGCGAGCGCCGAGCAGGTCTCGGAGGAGGAGCGGCGCATCGCGCAGGCGGCGCGGGCGAGCGCCGCCGTCGCGGAGCGGCGCGCCGCCGAGCAGGAGCAGGCGAGGCGGCTCGCGGAGCAGGCGAGGCGGCTCGCGGAGCAGGCGAGGCAGCTCGCGGAGCAGGAGAATGAGAAGCTGCGCCGCGAGCTGGAGCGGCTGCGCGGCCGCCCGAACCCTTCGTGAAGAAACACGGTCACGGTCAACTGGCGAGCATGGCTTGCAGGGTTGGGAGCATGGCGTTGATCCAAACGTTGTAGCCGGCGGAGGTGAGGTGGAGGCCGTCGGGGGAGATTGAGAGGGGCAGGGCGCCGTTGGCGGCGAGGAACTGGTAGCCGAAGTCGAGGTAGGTGACGCCGGGGGCGTTGCCGAGGTTGAGGATCTGCTGGTTGACGGCGGCGACCTTGGCGCGGTAGGGGTCGGAGGCGGCGGTGCCGCGCGGGAGCAGGCCCAGGAGCAGGACCTTCGTGTTGGGGCTGACTTCGCGGATGGTCTGGACCACGGAGGCGACGCCCTGGGCGACCAGGTTGGGCGAGGTGGTGGTGAGGTTGTTGGTGCCGATCATGACGACGGCGACCTTGGGGGTGAACTGGTTGAACTCACCGTGCTGGAGGCGCCACTGGACCGACT
>JAYSSW010000078.1:0-2376 GCA_043720335.1 Planctomycetia bacterium | reverse complement strand
GAGGTGGTGGCCATCAACCCGACCATCGTCGAGGCTAAGGGCGTCATCAAGGACCGCGAGGGCTGCCTGAGCTTCCCCGGCCTGTACCAGACGGTGCGCCGGTCGAAGTCGATCAAGGTGCGGGCCTACAACCTGAAGGGGGAGGTTGTCGAGAAAATCGCCACCGGACTGGAGTCGCGCGCTTGGCAGCACGAGATCGACCACCTCAACGGCGTCCTGTTCATCGACATGATGGGCCCGCTGGCCAAGCTGGCCGCCCGGTCGTCGGTGAAGAATTTCGAGAAGATCTTCCGCGCCGCCCAGGAGAAGGGGGAGATCCCGCCCGACCTCGAACTGGAGCACTTCCTCGCCACGGTGCATGAGCAGCAGAAAGCGTAGCGCTTCGCGAAATTCCAAAAAACAAGCAACAAGCACCAGGCAAATCCGAAGCGGCAATCCTCAAATCCAAAAATTGGCGGGCGACGGGCGGAAGGCCAGGGGCAGCGCTACCATGCGGATCGCGATGATGGGGACGGGCGTGTTCGCGGAGCCGACCTTCGAGGCGCTGCTTGCCTGCGGCCACGAGGTGGTCGGCCTCGTCACGCAGCCCGACCGTGCGGTCGGCAAGGAGCGCGGCTCGTCGCGGCTCGCCAAGCAGGGGATGAAGGAGCTTGCGATCGCGCGCGGCGTCCCCGTCCTGCAGCCCGAAAGCATCAACACGCCCGAAGGCGTCGAAGCGCTCAAAGCGTTGCGGCCCGACCTGCTCGTGGTCGCAGCATACGGGCAGATCCTGTCGCGCGAGGTGCTGGCGGTTCCGCCGCTGGGTGGGATCAACGTCCACGCCTCGCTGCTGCCCAAGTACCGTGGCGCCGCCCCGATCAACTGGGCCATCTGGCACGGCGAGACGCATTCGGGAGTCACCATCATCCGCATGTCGGCCGGCCTCGACGCGGGCGACATGCTCGCGCAGGAAGCGGTCGCCATCCTTCCCGACGAAACCGCCGGCGAACTTGAATCGCGCCTCGGCCCGAACGGCGCGAAGCTGGCCCTCGACATCGTCGACCGCCTGTCGAAAGGCCCCGTCACGGGCGAAAAGCAGGACAAGTCGCTTGTAACGAAGGCGCCGAAGCTGACGAAGGAGATGGGCCTGATCGACTGGTCGCGCCCCGCCGCCGCCGTCGCCTGCCACATCCGCGCGATGCAGCCCTGGCCCACGCCGTACACGTTCCTGCGCCGCGCCGACCAGCCGCCAATGCGGCTCATCGTCCACAAGGCGGCGCTGGCGTCGCTTGTAGTTGCCACCAATTCGCCGGGATCGCTGCACCACGACAAGGCGGCGAATCGTCTCTTCGTCCGGACCGGCGACGGCTGGATCGAAATCCTCGACGTGCAGCCCGCCGGCAAGCGCCGCATGAACGCCGTCGATTTCCTGCGTGGCAACCCGCTGGGCGAACACGCATCGCTGGGCGGCGAAGCGTCCACGTCGGTCTGATTGCCCGCCCACCTTTCATTTCTTGCTTGCACATTCCCGATCAACTCGATCACCATTCGATTCCCGACCATTTGGATCGCTTCAATCGGCATTTTTTGCATCCTCGCCAACACATCGACGAAAACACAAATAGCCGCCTCTCTTTACAGCTTTCAAGTTTTCCGGCAACTTGACTTGACTTTCCGTCGCCAAAGCACGATAATTACTAACATGATTAGTTTGGTAATGTTTCAATGCCGACGAGGGATCGCCATGACGACCACGCACCGCCTGCTTGCTGCTCTCTGCTTCGCGGTGACGGCGTGTTGTCTGCCCGGCTGCGGCAACGGCGCGGCAAACCAGGTCACGCTCCTCAACGTCTCCTACGACCCGACCCGCGAACTCTGGAAGGATTTGAACCAGTCCTTCGCGGCCGACTTCGAGAAGAAGACCGGCAAGCCGCTCGTCGTCAAGCAGTCGCACGGCGGATCGAGCAGCCAGGCCCGGTCGGTCATCGACGGGCTGGACGCCGACGTGGTGACGCTGGCCCTATGGTCCGACACCGACGCGATCCGCAAGAAGGGGTTGATCGACGAGGGCTGGGAGGACCGCTTGCCGAACCGCTCGCTCCCCTACTATTCGACGATCGTGTTCGTGGTGCGGAAGGGGAACCCGAAGCAGATCCGCGACTGGGCCGACCTGGCGAAGCCGGGCGTCGGCGTCGTCACGCCGAACCCGAAGACGTCGGGCAACGGGCGCCTCAGCTTCCTGGCGGCGTGGGGCGCGGTCCGCGACCGGGGCGGTTCCGACAAGGATGCCCAAGAATTTGTCACCGCCCTCTACCAGAACGTGCTCGTCCTCGACACGGGCGCTCGCGGCGCGACCGTGACCTTCGCCCAGCGCAAGATCGGCGACGTCCACATCAC
>JAYSSW010000077.1:0-2377 GCA_043720335.1 Planctomycetia bacterium | reverse complement strand
CCCCGCACGCCCCCGCACGCCCCCGCACGCCCCGAATCCGCGCAACTTGAACGTGGTCCACGGTGGCGAATCCCTTCTCCCTGTCTGGCCAAATTTTTCGCCCCTCCTTCCTTGCCGATTCCGCTATAAATACCCGGAATCGGCGGCGCTGCGGGGCGCTCGACTCCTCTCCATCCCGCGATTCCGCCGGTAGGCGATCCCACTTCCCCACGGAGGCTGCTCCCATGAAACGATGGCTCTGTTGTCTTCTCGCCCTGTTCGGAGTGAACCTGATGGCGTCCCCGCTCACCGCGGACGAGGGCCTTTGGCTCTTCAGCAACCCGCCCCGCAAGCTCCTCAAGGAGAAGCACCACTTCGACCCGCCCCCCTCCTGGTACGAGCACCTGCAGAAATCGTCCGTCCGCTTCAACAGCGGCGGGTCCGGCTCGTTCATCTCCGCCGACGGACTGGTGATGACCAACCACCACGTCGGCCTCGGCGCCCTGCAGAAGCTCTCCACGAAAACCAAGGACGTGGTCAAGGAAGGCTTCCACGCCAAGACGTTTGAAGAGGAGTTCAAGGCCGTCGACGAGGAGCTGAACGTCCTCATGGAGATCGAGGACGTGACCGACGCCGTCAAGGGCGCCGTCACCGCCGGCATGACCGGCGAGCAGGCCTTCGAGGCGCGCCGGGCGATCATCTCGAAGATCGAAGCCGAGTCGGAGAAGAAGACCAGCCTGCGCAGCAACATCGTCACGCTGTACCAGGGGGGCCAGTACCACCTGTACCGCTACAAGAAGTACACCGATGTCCGCCTCGTCTTCGCCCCCGAGCAGCAGATCGCCTTCTACGGCGGCGACCCGGACAATTTCGCCTTCCCGCGCTACGACCTCGACATGTGCTTCTTCCGCGTCTACGAGGACGGCAAGCCCGCCAAGATCGAGCACCATCTCAAGTGGAGCAAGGACGGCGCCAAGGAGAACGACCTCGCGTTCGTCTCCGGCCACCCCGGCCACACCGACCGCATCAACACCGTCGCCGAGTTGGAGTATCTGCGCGACATCGGCTACCCGTTCATCATGCAGCGGCTCAACCGCCTCGAAGTCGCCCTCTCCATCTACAGCCAGCGCGGCGAGGAGTTCGAGCGCAAGGCGAAGGACATGCTGTTCGGCGTCGCCAACAGCCGCAAAGCCCGCGACGGCGGCCTGGCCGGCCTGCAGGACCCGGCGCTGATGGAGAAGAAGATGTCGCAGGAGAAGGCCCTGCGCGCCTCGGTCGCCAGCAACCCGGCCCTGAAGGACGTGGCCGACGCCTGGGACACCATCGCCAAGGTGCAGAAGGTCCGCGCCGCCAACATCAAGCGCTACACGCTCCTCGAAGGCGGGGCCGGCTTCAACACCACCCTGTTCGGCGTCGCCCGCACCCTCGTCCGCGCCGGTGACGAGTACCCCAAGCCGAACGAGCAGCGCCTGTCCGAGTTCGGCGACTCCGACAAGGAATCGCTGAAATTCCGCCTCTTCTCGAAGCGGCCCCTCTACGAAGATTTTGAACTCGCCAAGCTCGCGGATTCGATGAGCTGGCTGTGCGAGATCATCGGCATCGAAGACCCGCTCGTCCAGAAGATCCTGGCCGGCAAGTCGCCCCGCGAACGCGCCTCCGAACTTCTGCGAGGCACCGGGCTGTTCGGTGTCGCCGAGCGCAAGAGGCTGTTCGAAGGCGGAAAGTCGGCCATTGATGCGTCAACCGACGCGATGATCCAGCTGGCGAAGCTGATCGATTCCGACGCCCGCGCCGTCCGCAAGATCCTGGAGTCGCAGGTCGAGGAGCCGAAGCGCCAGGCCTACGACAAGGTCGCCAAGGCCAAGTTCGCCATCGAGGGGACCAACGCCTATCCCGACGCCACCTTCACGCTGCGCCTGTCGTTCGGCCCGGTCAAGGGCTACGTCGAGGACGGCAAGAAGATCCCGTTCCAGACCGACATCGCCGGCCTGTACGAGAAGTCGAAGGAGCAGAACAACAAGTTCCCCTACGACCTGCCGCAGCGCTGGATCGACCGCAAGGCGAAGATCAACCTGAAGACGCCGTTCAACTTCGTCTGCACGGCCGACATCATCGGCGGCAATTCCGGCAGCCCCGTCGTCAACCGCGACAACGAGGTCATCGGCCTGATCTTCGACGGCAACATCCAGTCGCTCGTCTGGGACTTCGTCTACACCGACGAGGTCGCCCGCGCGGTCTCCGTCAGCTCGCAGGCGATCACCGAGTCGCTGCGCGCCGTCTACGACGCCAACGACCTCGCCGACGAGATCGTCAACGGCAAGCGGAAGTAGGCGATCGCAACGATGAATCCAATCAAGCCCGCTGCCGTCTGAGGCGGCGGGGTCAACGCATGCCGTGA
>JAYSSW010000076.1:0-2377 GCA_043720335.1 Planctomycetia bacterium | reverse complement strand
CGGTCAATGGCACTCGTTTTAACTTTCGGCCACAGGCCTGGGCGTGGGCCGTTTCCTTTTTTTGAACTGGTTCGCTTTTGGGCGGCGGGGATACGCTTCACGCTCGTACTGCCTTTCCGCAGGGCGATTCGGCAGTTTGTCCTTCATGGCGTATCGCAGCGCCATCCCGTATTTCTCTCGCCAGGTCGCCGGGTCGGCATACATCGCTCCCAGCAGGAAAATCCGCACCGTCGTCCAGGTCCGCTTGAAACTCATCTGGCGTGGCAGCCGTTTCGCCAACTCCGCCGCCTGCCGACGGAACCGCGTCACCAAATGGTACGCCACCATCGACATCAACCCTTCCTTCCGGAACATCTCGACGCTGCGAACACGCATCGGTTCCGTGTCCATCACCACTTTCACGTTCCGAATGTCGGTCTCCACGTCCACGCGGCACTTGTACACCTCCGCCACCTCCTGGGCCGTCGCGTTCAGGTCGCTCGCCAGACACAACGTCAGGTCCTTGCTGATCTCCACTTCGTGCAACCGCACCTTCAGCACCGCGTCCTTCGCGATCTCCGGATGGCTTCTCCATTCCTGCGCACTGGGTTGCCAGCGAAGCTCGTAGCACCACGCTGCCGGTCGGCATCTGCTGCATCCACTTCTTCGCCAGGGCCGTCTCCGACACCGCTTCGGGACCGAACTTCGCCCCGATCTCCGGGTTCAGGGCCGCGCCGCTCGACAACTCGTGCGCCACGCCAGCAGCGCCACCGGCCACACTCCCGTGCTGGTTCGGCGCCGGCGGGAACGCCTTCTGCAGCTCCCGCACGGGCGCCAGCTTCATCGTCGTGCCATCGATCAGGAACACCCACCGGCCTTGCAGAGCCGGCGGGCTCGCGTCGATCAACGACTGGCTGACAGAAAGAGGTCTTTGCCCATGGCGCAGATCTCATGCCGAATTCGCCTGGTGCTCTCGGTTCTCCTAAAACGAGTGCCCTTGACCGGCAGGTCGCGGCGAAACCGCGAAAGACGGCGCATCCCGCGTGCAACGGCAACGTCGTTTCAGTACTGCCACGCGCACGTCAGGAACTGGTAGCGCGACACGCCGAGCGACATCCAGCAGTGGTGGTTCCAGCGGAAGTGGACGCCGGGGACGAAGTCCCAGACCATCAGCGGGCTGCCCGCGCCAGGGGCGGCGGCGCCGCTGTCGTAGCGGTAGCGGCCGAGGGCCTGCACGAAGAGGTAGCAGCCCTGGGGGGCGGCCGGCTCGGTGCCGGGCAGGGCGCACTGGATCGCCATGCCGCCGTGGAGTTTGGCGTGCAGGTGGTTCTCCCAGCCGGCCTGCGTGCTGATGTTCTGGCCGACGTAGCCCTGCAGGGCTACGCCGTCGGCGAGGTCGTGGTACCAGGCGACGTTGGGGCTGACGTAGCTGGGGCCGTTGAGCAGCCCGCCGCTGTCGTATCCCGCGGGGGTGTAGGCGTTGACGCCGAGGCTGACCTTGGTGCTGCCAACATCGACCAGTTGGAGCTGCGAGTGGAGGCGGTAGTAGCCGACGCCGCCGGGGTCGCCGGGGCGGCGCAGGTCGAAGTAGGGGTTGTGGTTGCCGAAGTTGACCTGCAGGAAGCCGTTGTCGTCGCCGGAAGGGGCGATGGCGGAGTTGCTGGAGGCGGGGGAAACGTCGTCGTCGGCCAGGCCGAGCGGGTTGCTGAGGTAGCCGGTCGGCATGCCGAACAGCTTCACCTTCGCGGGGCGCGGGGCGGGGTTCGGATCGAGGATCGGCACGTCGCGCGTCGAGAACTGGGTCGTGTCGATCTGCACGCGCGGCGGCTGGTAGGTGCTGTCGAGATGCCACGGCGTCTGGGCGCGCGCGGCCCCGGCGAGCGCGAACCATCCCAACCAGGCGACCATGCCGAGCTTCGCTTTCATGCCACGACACTGCACGGATTTTCGGAAGCATCCCTTGTTTCAGCCGCCGGCGTGATACCTCCGCCGCCGCGCGAACGCAAGGGGAAATCGCCTGAAAACGACGCAAGCCGCCCGTTGGTCGCGGGCGGCTTGCGGTATGTCGGCCTGCCGAGGCAGGATAGCAAGGGGGAGTTGGCTCTTGTCAGGTCCGTTGCGTTCACGCCCTTGGAACGCAAGCGGACGGCGTGCTTGCGCGACGCTTCCCTCGCCGAATCCCGCCGCCACGCCGCGTGGTCCGCTACAATCCCAATGCCTCCGCGACCAACTGCGACACCTTGCTTGGCGGCTGCATGATCCAGGTTGAACGTCTCACGAAGCGGTTCCCTCTGCAGGGCGGCGAAAGCCTGCTCGCCGTCAACAACCTCAGCTTCACCGTCGAGCCGGGCGAGGTCTACGGGCTGCTCGGGCCGAACGGCGCCGGCAAGACGACCAC
>JAYSSW010000075.1:0-2382 GCA_043720335.1 Planctomycetia bacterium | reverse complement strand
CCGACGTGCCGGTCATCCTCTTCCTCAACAAGCGGGGCAAGAACCTCACCGGCCTCGGCTTCACCAACGGCACCTGGTTCTCGCTCACCGGCCAGCAGACCGACGACACGCGCGTCATCCTCAGCCTGACCCACGCCGAGCCGTTCCTGCGCCGCACCTTCAAAGGCACGACTGACGAGATGAAGGACGTCGTGGTCGGCGCGACCATCGGCAAGACGAAGCCGCCGGAGTACGACGCCAAGGAGCCGCCCGGCTACGGCCCTGAACTCCCCGCGAAGAAGTCGTCATCGCTGCTGCATCGTCGCGGCGCCCTGTTCGGCGTCATCCCGACCATCGGCATCGGCGGGCCGCTGGCGCTGCTCGCGATCCTGTTCCCGGCGCTGTTCGGCGGCGTCTTCGTCCTGTTCCGCCGCTGGACCGCGTTCATCACCGTCCTCAGCGTCAACAGCACGCTCACCCTCGTCTACTGGCTGGCCGGCCCGCAGCTGCGCGGCACCTGGCTCGCCAACCCCTACGCCCAGTGGACGCTGATGTCGGCCGTCACGCTGTTCGGCGTGCTGTGGGCCTGGCGTCGCCACCTGACGTATCTCACCGACCCCGCCGAGATGCCCGCCCCGAAGAAGACCGAATTCCTGGTCCTCGTGTTCATGACGATCACCTCGACCGCCAGCCTCGCCGTGCTTTGGCATTTCAGCGACAGTCGCGTCGGCGTCAAAACCGACCTCGCCTGGATGCTGATGCTGATGCTTACGCTCGGCATGGCGGCGGCACTCGCCTACAACGGCTGGCGGCACTTCACCGGCAGCACCATCCCCCTCGCCACCGAAGGGGTGCTGCTCGGCGTCGCCCTGCTCGGACATCTCGGCTACGCCGGCTACCGCTGGAACGCCGACAGCGGCTACGCCGTCGGCAGCGCCGAGCAGTCCGCCGACTCCATCATCACGGTGTCGTCCCTCTGGACCCACCAGACCGCCGACCCCGGCGTCGTCCTTTCCACGCTGTGGATCGACGGCGACCGCATCTACGCCGCCGCCGCCCATCCGTCGCCGACGCTCAAGCTCGGCACCGTCCTGTGCCTCGACCGGGCGACGGGAAAGAAAATCTGGGACACCGTCGACGAGCTGCCCAACCTCAAGGAGATGATCTCGTCGCCCGTGCTGGCCGACGGCAGGCTCTACATCGGCGAAGGCTTCCACGACGACGCGAACTGCAAGTTCTACTGCCTCGACGCAGCGACAGGGAAGAAAGTCTGGGACTACCAGACCACCAGCCAAACCGAATCGACCCCTGCGGTCGCGAATGGCCGCGTCTTCTTCGGCGCGGGCAACGACGGCGTCCTCTGCCTCGACACCGCCACCGGCAAGACGCTCCACTGGCGCTATCCCGCCAACCCCAAGCAAGGCCGCCTGATGCGCGTCGGTTCCGGCATCCTCGTCGACGGCAGCCGCGTCTACTTCGGCAGCGGCGTCGACCGCAACCAGGCCCAGGACAAGGGCGAAACCGCCCTCGTCTGCCTCGACGCCGACTCCGGCAAGCTCCTCTGGAAAATCCCCGCCGACTACCCCTGCTGGTCGCAGCCCGTCCTCTTCGACAAGAAGCTCTACGTCACGCTCGGCAACGGCGACATCGTCCAGGACGCCCAGGATCCCGAACGCCCCGGCGGACAGGTCCTCTGCCTCGACCCCGCCACCGGCAGGGAGCAGTGGCGCTTCGACCTCGTCAACGGCGTGCTCGAAAAACCCGCCCTCGACGACGATTTCGTCTACGTCGGCTGCCGCGACATGCAGGTGTACTGCATCGGCCGCTTCGACGGCAAGGAGCGCTGGCGCCGCTTCATGGAGTCGCCGGTGATCGCCGCTCCGGTGCCGATCAAGGCGTCCGACAGCGACCGCACCCGCAGCCTCCTCGTCACGGCGACCGGCGGCAAGGTGACGGCGCTCCACCCGCACAACGGCGCCCCCCAGTGGACCTACAACCTGGCCGGCGCGACCATCGACCAGAAGCCGCACCTGTCGTCGACGCCGCGCGTTCTGGTGTCGGCGACCGAGGACGAGGAGCGCCGGCTCATCTATTTCGGCGGCGGCCCGTACGACCTGATCTCGCGCAAGGCCACCGTGCATTGCCTGCAGGACGTGGTGAAGCTGCGATAGCATGGTCACTGAAATCGTCGTCCCTGCGAAATCGGTCACGCGGAGGAATTGTCGTATCACTGACACGACAATTGCCATGTTTGAAATTGTCTCGGCGCTGTCGAGACAATTCGACATTATCGACAGACTGCACTATTACGCCGGCTCGAATGATAATCAATATGATTTTCTCAAAATGCCAGCAAATTCTGGACATTCAGACCAATTTATTGATTATCATTCGAGCCGTGGT
>JAYSSW010000074.1:0-5114 GCA_043720335.1 Planctomycetia bacterium | reverse complement strand
CTTCTGCCTTTGCCATACCTCGCGCGGGCTGAAATGAGACGCGAGAGCCACGACTGGCAAGGAGTGGCTCACCCGAATCCCACGCCAGCAATCCGAGTCTTCGCGCGGGGCCAGCCACTCCTTGCCAGTCGTGGCTCTGAAAAGCGCGTCATTCCCGCCCGCGCAAAGAATAGTTCCGCTACATGTCGACGATGGCTTTCGGGCAGTGCCAGCGGCCGAGGTCGGCGATGAGGCCCTCGGCTTCGTCGGGGCCCCAGGTTCCCTGGTCGTAGGGGTACGGCTGCGTCGTGTCGTTCAGCACGGGCTGCACGATGCCCCACGCAGCTTCGACGGCGTCCTCGCGCGTGAACAGGATTCCTTCGCCCTCGATCGCGTCGCCGAGCAGGCGCTCGTAGGGGTCCATCTCGTCGTTGGTCGGCTGCTTGACGGCGGACAGCTCGACGGTGTCGCCGTTCCAGCCGTCGCCCGGATGCTTGATGCGGGCGCCGATGCCGATGACGACCTCGGGGCTGAGTCGGAACTTGACGTAGTTGCCGTGGTTGGGGAAGAACTTCTGGATCGGCGGCTTGCGGAACTCGACCATCACTTCGGTCGCGGTGACGGGGAGGCACTTGCCGGCGCGGATGAAGAACGGCACCCCTTCCCAGCGCCACGAGTCGATGTAGAGTCGGACGGCGGCGTAGGTCTCGATGCAGGAGGTCTTCGACACGTCCTTCTCCTGGCGGTAACCCCGGTACTGGCCGCGCACCAGGTGGTCGAGCGAGAGCGGGCGGATCATGCGGAAGATCTTCACCTGCTCGTCGCGGAGCGAATCGGGATAGGTGGTCGCGGGAGGCTCCATCGCGAGGAAGCCGATGATCTGCAGGAGGTGGTTCTGGATCACGTCGCGGAGGGTGCCGGTCTCCTCGTAGAGCCTGCCGCGGCCTGCGATGCCGAAGTTCTCGGCCATGGTGATCTGGACGCTCTTGACGTAGTTGCGGTTCCAGATCGGCTCGAGGAAGGTGTTGCCGAACCGGAAGAAGACGAGGTTCTGGACCGCTTCCTTGCCGAGATAGTGGTCGATGCGGAACACGTCCGGCTCGGCGAAGACGCCGTGCAGCTCGGCGTTGAGCTGGCGGGCGGTCTGCAGGTCGCGTCCGAACGGCTTCTCGACGATGAGCCTGGCGTTCTTGTCGCAGCCCGATTCCTTCAGCCCCTGGATGACGCGGCCGAAAAAGCTGGGCGGGATCGCGAGGTAGTGGATCGGCCGCTTGGCGTCCCCCAGTTCGGTGCGCAGCTTCTCGAAGGTCTGCTTCTGCGCGTAGTCGCCGGAGACGTAGCGGAGCAGCTGGCATAGGCGGGTGAAAGCCGCTTCGTCGAGACCGCCGGGGCTTTTGGTCAAGCTCTCCTTGGCGCGGTTCTGCAACTGCTCCAGCGTCATCTCGTCGCGGGCCACGCCGATGATCGGCATGTCGAGCTGGCGCCGCTGGATCATCGACTGCAGGGCGGGGAAGATCTTCTTGTACGCCAGATCCCCCGTGGCGCCGAAGAAGACGAAGGCGTCGGAGTGGGCCGGCGCGCCGTTGTGGACGAGCAGCGGCGAGTCGGGATAGGCGGCGGGGAAGTTCGTCATGGGGTTTCCCGGAAGAAAGACGGGTTTCATTCGGATCAGGCCCCATTTGCTCACGCGGCCTGGAGTCGGGATCGGCGCTCGGCGTTTTCAGCGTTTCGTCGAATCGCCAGCGCTGCTTCGTCATGATACGCAGCGCACTTCCCCTCGTGCCAGGGCGACCCATGACAAAAAACAACGAACGACGAGATCAGCTCAAGCGACACTCCTCATGGCGCCGATGACAGCGATGCCCCTCGCTGCGCACCTTGACGGAGCCTTCGCATGCCCGCCCCCGCCGAACTGTCCGGCGACATCGTCGCCTTCCGCCAGTACCTTGTCGCGGAACGGGGCATGGCCAAGAACACCGTCCTCGCCTACCACCACGACCTGCAGCGCTACCTCGAATGGTTCAAGGAATCGGGGCTGTCATCGCATCTCGCGCCGACCATCCGCGAGCTGAGCCAATATCTCTCGTTCCTGCACGACGCGAAGCTGGCGGCGCCGTCGGTCGCAAGGCATCTGGTCGCGCTCAAGATGTTCTACCGTTTCCTTCGCCTCGAAGAGCGCGTGAAGGAGAACACGGTCGAGCTGCTCAGCTCGCCGAAGCTGTGGGAGCGCATCCCGCAGGTGCTCAGCCCCGAGAGCGTCGACAAGCTGCTGGCGGCGCCGTGCATCGAGGACCGTTTCTTCCTGCGCGACCGCGCCTTGCTGGAGACGCTGTACGCCAGTGGCAGCCGGGCGTCGGAGACGGTCGACCTGCAGGTGGCCGACATGCACCTCGACGCGGGCTTCTGCAAATGCACCGGCAAAGGAAGCAAGCAGCGCGTCATCCCGCTCGGGGCGCCGGCGGTGTCGGCGCTGCGGACCTATCTGCACGACCTGAGGCCGCTGCTTCTGAAAGGCAACCCCGACAACCCGTGGGTCTTCGTCAGCAAGGGGGGCCGACGGCTGACGCGCGAGATGCTGTGGAACCTCGTGAAGAAGTATGTCCGCCGCGCCGGCCTCAACGCCAAGGTCAGCCCGCACACGCTGCGGCACAGCTTCGCGACGCACCTGCTCGAAGGCGGCGCCGACCTGCGAACCGTGCAGGAACTGCTGGGCCATTCCAGCATCCGCACGACGCAGCACTACACCCACGTCGACCGCAGCCGGCTGAAGGCGATCCACGACAAGTACCACCCGCGCCGCTGAAACGCGAAAGGCCCGCAGCGACCGATGTCGCTGCGGGCCTTTCGCTGATGTGTCGCAGGGCCGCTACTTCGTCACGAGGTACTTGTCGTAGGTCTCGAAGCGGAGGTTCCGGTCGATGGCGGCCGCCCGCGCGTGGCTTGTCACCTTGGTGCCGGGATTGCGCCAGACGTACTGCGTCTTCATGAACTCGCGCTCGTAGGGTTCGTTCGAGCGTTCCGCCGTCACGTTCTTCAGATATTCCATGATCCTTGTCTCGGTTGGCAGGCTCTTCAACAACAGGCCCGATCCCTTCAGGCTGGTCCCGGGGATCTCGTAGGGGCCGATGAAGTCGTGCTGTTTGCTCCCCTTCACCTTGATCGCCTTCTCGACCGCTTTGGCGTAGTCCCTCCCTTTGGTGTCCTGCTCGCCGTACATGAAGACGGTGGCGGTGGCGTTCTGCTTGCAGGGAACGTCGAGGATGCCGGACATGACCAGCGAGCGCGAGCCTAGCGTCGGCGAGATGCTGAGCCAGACCGCGCCGATGATCTCCTTGCCTTCGGGTTGGGCGGCTGGGGTCAGGCCGACCATCGGCGAGAACACCAGCTTGTTGCGGTGCCATTCCGAGTTGAGCCAAATCGCGCCGAGGGTCGCGCCGGTCTCGGCGCCGATGACGAACGTGCTGGCGGTGTTGACCACGTTCGCGTCGTTGCGGCGGTCGAGGTACGCCTTCACCGCGGCGATGTCGTTGACGAGCACCGGGTAGTACGACTTGGCGAAGTCCTTGAAGTTGATCGTCTCCTTGTCCTTGGGGTTCATCTTGACCCCTTTGGCGTTGGTCGGGTTCGACCAGAACTCCTTGGCGTCGACCAGCGTCGTGCTCTTGCCATGCCCGCGGAAATCGAAGGCCATCACCGAGAAGCTGGGCTGCAGCGTCTCGGCGAGCGAGACCCAGCCCTTCTTCTGGCTGTTGTCGGTGTCGAGCGCGTGCAGCAGGATGACGGTCGGGGCGCCCTTCTTCGGGCTGGCGTACAGCGTGCCGTGCAGTTCCACGCCGTCGACGGTGGGGATGCGGACGTTCTCGCCTTTGGAAGCGGGGCCTTGCGCGTGCAAGTTCGTCAACGAGAAGAAGGAGAGAACGCTGAAGCCTAGGAGAGCCAGGAATCGAGCGCGGGGAACAGACATGAGTTGCCTCCGGGGTAGCCGACGCACCAACCTCTTCCTGGATCTTAAGGCCAAGAGAGAAAGGAATCAAGCGACAACGAAGCCCGCTGTGCGAAAACAAAGCTCGCCCGGCGGGCCGCGTCGCGGGGCGGCGACGGCGGTCCTCCGGGCGGAAGCCACGGGTTTCCCAGACCCGTGGCACGGCGCATCGCGGCGGGGCGACTCCGAGTCTCTCTTGCGTCCGTTCCCTGCCGGAACCTGGGACTGCCCCTGCCACGACCCACCGCTTGACGAGGCGCGACCCTCAGGAAGTCCCTGGAGCAGCAGGTGGGCCAGCCCAATCAGTCACCCCGAGGCCGGCCCGCGACTTCCGCTGACACCGATGCGGCTCCGAAAAGACCGCAGCGTCGCAGCCATCAAACTGCGCGAAAGCCCCGCCCCGCTCCACTGGCCCGGCGTTCATCACGGCGTTGTACGTTGGGACTGCTCACCATGCTGCACGCGAATTCGGCGGCGCGGCGCGGGTCGCAGCGTGTCTCGAACGTTTGCGGATTCACGGCGCCGCGATGCCACGTTTGCAGCTGCAAGCAGCGCGTTTCATCGCATGGTTCGCGGGGCGATTCCCTCTACAATCGTCCCCATGACCTTCCGCTTCGACCTCCTGCACACCGACGGCCTCGCCCGGCGCGGCCGCATGCACACCGCGCATGGCGTCGTCGAGACCCCCGTCTTCATGGCGGTCGGCACCCTTGGCACCGTGAAGGGTCTCACGCCGGAGCAGCTGGAGCAGGTCGGCGTGCAGGTCGTTCTGGGCAACACCTATCACCTCGCGCTCCGACCGGGCGACGAGCTTGTCGCCGAACTCGGAGGGCTTCACCGCTTCATGCACTGGGACCGCCCCATCCTCACCGACAGCGGCGGCTACCAGATCTTCAGCCTCGCCAACAACCTCAAGCTCACCGACCACGCCGCCGTCTTCCGCTCGCACACCGACGGCAGCCTGCTGGAGCTGACCCCCGAAAAAGCGGTTCGCATCCAGGAGAACCTTGGCGCCGACATCGCCATGTGCCTCGACGAATGCCCCGCCTTCGACTCGACGCCGGAGAAGCGGCTCAGCGCCGTCGAACGCACCTTGCGCTGGGCGGAGCGCTGCAAGGCGGCCCATCAACGCGACGACCAGGCGCTCTTCGCC
>JAYSSW010000073.1:0-10790 GCA_043720335.1 Planctomycetia bacterium | reverse complement strand
GGTCGTTCGCCTGCTGGATCGACTCCGCAGCCTCGGCCGCCGCGCCGTCGACCAGCTGCGTCATACCGAGCAGTCGCAGCCGCACATGCTCCGGCGGGGGAGCCAAAAACTCCGGCTGGACCTTCTCGCTGAACACGAGTCGGCGCAGGCGCTCCGCGTCGAGGATGCGGCGATAGTCGACCAGGGCGGCGACCAGGTCGGGCTCCTCGTACTTGATGGCGTCGAGCTGCCGCTGCGCGCGGTCGAGATCGCCGGTGAAGGCGATCAGCTCGAAGAGGAAAAGCCTCGCCCCCTGGTCGGTCGGATTCGATTTGACGACCGCGATCTGCGTGTCGATGGCCTCGGCGAGATGGCCGGATTTGAAGTGCTGTTGAGCGTCCATAGGCTGCGAGGTTCCTTCAAAGGACCGAAACCCGAAGCGGCGGCGCGAGGAATCTCCACGCGCACTATCGCTTCGGGTTCGGCGTGTCCCTACTTCGGCGATTCGGCTTTGTCCTTGCCCAGCGCTTCCAGGGCCTTCTCGGTGTTCGACATCACCTCGGCCATCAGCTCCTCGACCTTGTCGTTGCCTTCCATCTTGGACTGCAGGTAGGTCAGCCGCTCGCGCATCTCGAGCAGCTCCCTCAGCGCGGGCACCTGCTGCGCGATCTTGGCCGGCTCGAAGTCGTCCATGTGCTTGAAGTTCAGCTCGACCGCCAGGTTCGTCCCCTCGTCGGTCAGCTTGTTCTGCACCTTCATCGCCACGCGCGGCGTCGCGCCGGCGAGCACGTCGTTGAGGTTGTCGCGGTCGATGTTGGTCATCTTGCGGTCTTTGAGCGCCTTGAGCGGCGTCTTGGGCGCGCCGGACAGGTCGGCCATCACGCCGACCACGAACGGCAGCTCCTTCTTCTCCATCGCCCCGCCCGTCTCCACGTCGTAGGTGATCTGCACGCGCGGACGGCGCACGCGGTCGAGCTTCTTCTGTTGACTCTCTGCCATGATGGTTCTCCCGAGCCGAAAGTGAACGGCCGAATTTCCGCCGACTGCCTGTGGAAACCGCTGCGATTGCCAGGGAATGCTCTGGCATCGAAGGATGCAGAGGCGTATTGTAAACCCCTTGAAACCAGTTCAAAGTGCATTCCGGCAATTTTTCCGAAAATAGCGGAAAGCCCCTTTTTCGTCTCGCCGCGCTGGGCGATGCGAGCCGCGTTGAATCCGAAAAATCGAGGACGCTCATGACCACACGTGCGGTGCATTGGTATGAAGGCATGTTCCTGCGCCCGCAGCACTTTCAGGCCTCGCACCGCTACCTGGCCGACGTGGGCCGCCGCAATCACAACTGGGACGTCCACTACAACTGGGGCGTGCGCTCGATCGTTCTCGACCAGGAGGCGCTCGCCAACCACCGCCTCGTGGTCCATTCGCTCGAAGCCCGCATGCGCGACGGCACCCCGGTCGCCATCCCGCGCGACGGCGTCCTTCCCGAAGTCGACCTGCGCCCCGCCTTCCAGGTGAAGGATCTTCGGCACTGCCTGGTCTACCTCGCGGTCCCGTCGCTCTGCCTGGGCCGGCGCAACCTCGCGCCGGAGCAGGAACGCAGCTTCCGCTACTTCCAGCAGATCCACGAGATCGAGGACGAGAACAGCGGCGACAACCTGCAGTCGGTGCCGCTCCGCCGCGTCCATTTCCAGCTCCTCGTCGGCAACCAGGACCAGAGCGGCTACGAAGTCCTGCCCATCGCGCGGCTCGAACGGACCGCCCAGGCCGACGGCAGGCCGCAGCTCGACCTGTCCTTCATCCCCCCGCTGCTCAGCTGCGACGCCTGGAAGCCGCTCGCCGACGACATCCTGCGCGGGCTGCACGACCGCATCGACAAGAAGATCGACTGGCTCGTCGAGCAGATGTCCGCGCAGGGCATCACCTTCGACCGGCAGGCCCCCGGCGACGCGCTGGTGCTGCGCCAGCTGCAGCAGCTCAACGAGGCGATCAGCATCCTCGGCGTCCTGGTCTCGGCGCCGGGCGTCCATCCGTTGCAGGTGTTCCTGGAGCTGAGCCGGGTCGTCGGCCAGATGGCGATTTTCGGCGCCACGCGGCGCCCCCCCGAACTGCCCCGCTACAACCACGACGACCTCGGCTCTGTCTTCGGCCAGCTCAAGCAGCACCTCGACACCCAGTTGAACATCGTCGTGGAGCCGGAGTACAAGGAGCGCCCGTTCATCGGCGCGGGGCTGCGCATGCAGTGCAGCCTGGAGCCGGCGTGGCTCGATCCTTCCTGGCAGATGTTCATCGGCGTCCAGAGCAACCTGGAAGCGATGCAGTGCGTCGGCCTGCTGACGAAGGCCGGCCAGCTCGACATGAAGCTGGGGAGTTCGGACCGCGTCGAAGACCTGTTCCGCCAGGGAGCGGCTGGCCTGCGCTTCGTCGCCGAGCAGCTTCCCCCGCAGGCGCTGCCGAAAGTTCCCGGGCAGGTGTATTTCCAGGTGACGCAGGACCCCAAGAACCCGGAATGGCTCAACGTGAAGAACTCCCTGATGCTCGCCCTGCGGCTCAACGAAAAACTGATCGTGGGCAACATCCAGAACGAACGCCGGCTGACCGTCAAGGCGGCGGGACGCAATGTCACGATGCAGTTCGCGCTCTACATGCTGCCCCGGAACCGGGCCTGACCGCTTGGCTTGAACGATCCTGCGGATACGCCGATCCTGCGCCCATGCTCACGGCTGCTTCGAGGGCCGCAATCGTCGGTTCCTTGCTTGCACACGTCCCCGCCACCGCGATATAATCGCGATTCGACCGCCACCGATCCATATTGATCGGTGACGAGAACGAGTCGTTTCGCAAGAGTGCCCCTATGCCTGATGCTCCGATCCCCGACTGGCGCGACACGGGAGCCGAACCCGCCCAGGCCGGCGGCGCCAAGCCCTGGCAGACCGGCGGCCCTGCGGACGGCCCCTCCATCCTGCCGACCCGGCGCAGCATGAAACGCACCGTCGCCCTCGCCTCCCTCGTCGTCCTCGCCTGCGGCATCGGCGTCGTCGTCTACTGGCTCAGGCCCATCAAGCCCGCCTGCCTGGTCCTCATCGGCTCAGGCTACGAAACCAACCTCCTCCTCCCCAGCAACGTCTACGGCTGGAACGGCCTGCTCGCGATGGACAAGGAAGTCGTCGACGACGAGGACGTCTTCAAGAGCCTGTCGCGCTTCTCGCTGACCCAGCCGACCAAGATGCGCCGCGTCGGCAACGCCCCCGTCGAATGGAAGGAGAAAAGCTGGGAGGAGACCTGGAAGGACATTCCCATCTCCTCCGAGCGCGCCGTCGTCGTCTGCCTCTCGCTGCTCGGCTACGCGGACGAGAAGGACGCCTACCTGCTGCCGAACTTCCCCAGCCGGCAGCCCCGCGACTTCGAGAAGGCGCCGGTCCCGTTCCGCCGGATTCTCGACAGCCTCAAGACGGTGAAGAACGAAAAGATCCTCCTCGTCCTCGACGTCTGCCCGGCCGAGGTCCACTGGCCCATCGGCATGCTGCACAACGACTTCGTCAAACGGCTCCAGGACAAGTACGGCGACGAGATCAAGGACAACCCCAAGCTGACCGTGATCTGCTCGTGCAGCCCCGATCAGCGCTCGTGGGGTTCCGAGGAACTGCAGCTCAGCACGTTCTCGCACTTCCTCATCGAAGGCTTGAAAGGCGCCGGCCACTCGGTGAACACGAACGTCACCGCGCAGAGCCTGTTCGACTACGTCAAGGAAAACGTCGACACCTGGGCACGCACGAACCGCGCCCGCAAGCAGACGCCGATCCTGCTGCCCGCCGACGCGCGCGCCAAAAGCATCGACCTGGTGCATGTGGCGAATGAGTACGAGAAGACGCCGCTGCCGCCGAGGCCCCTCAACGAAGAAGCGTTGAAGACCGAATGGGCGCGCTGGAAGGACCTCAAGAGCGGCCAGGCTCCGTTCGTCCACAGCCCGCAGGTCTGGCGGCTCTACCAGGACAGCCTGCTGCGCTACGAGCAGTTGCTGCGCGCCGGCGATCCGACCCGCAAAGCCGATGAACTCAAGAAGTCGCTCGACAAGCTGCACGGCGACCTGACGGCGAGCCGGTCCCTCGCGGCATCCTATGGCAGCCTGGGCAGCAGCTTCCCGATGTTCCGCCTGCTCGGCTACGCGCCGCCGTCCGACCTGCGCGACGCCAAGCTGCAGGAGTTCCTGACCGAGCTGCGCACCTTCGACAACGCCAAGCCGGAAGTGCTCGCGGAGAAGAAGAAGCTGCTCGAGCGCTTCCGCGAGAAATCGCAGATGGAGAAGCAGTACCTGCGTGCGCGCTTCAACGATCTGGTCCTCAAGGACATCCAGGGTCCGCAGAACCGGCGGCGCGAAACAGAACGGCTGGCCGAGATCGACGCCGAACTCGCCGCTCCGCAGCGCCCGGTGGAAACGCAGCTCCTGAAGATGCTGCAGGAGGCCGACGACAAGCTGGGCGCCGAGGCGATCCGCTTGGCCCTCGATGTGCGCGTCCTGGCCGAGGAAGCCGCCCTCAGCGCGTCGAAGGCGACGCCGGACAGCGAGTTGTACTCGGAAGCGATCTTTCCCTGGATCCAGAAGGATTTGAAAGACGCCGACAAGCTGCGACGCGAAGGCGAGGACTTGCTGTTCGGCGATCCCGTGACGCATAGCGCCGCCGCGACGCTCAAATTGGCCGAGGCTCGCAAGCAGTACGAGCGGGTACGCGACAAGTCCCGCGAGCTACAGCGCTCATTGTCGGTTCGCGACGAGGTGTCCGCCGATTTCCCGTACCTCGCCGCCTGGCTCGCGTCGGTGCCGGCGAGCGAACAAACCAAGGAACGAACGCTGGCACTGCGGCTCGCGGCCCAGGAGATCGGCGCCAACCTCGCCAAGCTCAACCGGGCGCTCGACGCCGAGGACCGCAAGACGCTTCCCTCCGCCAAATTGGTCACGCAGATCGAGGACGACGCCAAAGCGATCCGCGAGGAGCTGCAGGGCGCGACCGAGAAGCTGAAGACGATGGCGAAGCAGCAGAAGAACTGGCACGCCATCGACGCCGCGCTCAACGTGCCGCCGGCCAGCAGCAGTCCGAAGGACGTGCAGCTCCGCGCCGATCTTCTTCGCAAACAGCGAGAAATCTCGACCGCGCTGCTGGAGAACCCCAATCCCGAGGGGATGACCGAGAAGGAGGAGCCGCGCGAAAGCCTTGTGAAGCTCCAGCGTGAACTGCTGCGCGCCAGCCTGCGTCCCGTTGTTGAAATTCGCCAGCAGGAGGGGGAGAGCACCGACGAGAAGACGCGCGGATTCCTCCTGAAGCTGCCGAAGGACATCGTGGCGAAAACAGAGGACGCCGAGAAGGAGACCCCCGACCTGCTGCTGGCGGTGAACGAATGCCGGGTGATTCCTGGCGCGTTCGTGGACCAGATCAAGGACGAATCGGGCAAGCGCCTGAACCCGGTTGATCGGCTGCGGCGCCTGCGGCTCGGCGACCTGTTCTGCCGGCTCGCCGAGCGAACCCTGGAGGACCACTGGTTCGAGAACGGCCCGCAGCGCGAGGAACGCTACTACGACACCACCGGCAAGGCATTCCTGGCCAGCGCACGCGGCCTGTTCGACGAAGGGCAGGCGCCTGACACGTTCGTCAAGCACATCGACGCCGTCAAGGCGAAGTTCCTGGCGACGAAGATGCAGCTTGGCAAGCTCGACCGGCTGCACTGGACCACCGAATCCGACCTGGCCCTGAAGTATAAAGTTCAGGCCGACGACCAGCTCCCCGTCGGCTCGCCGATGGTTTGGCTGGAGGTGACGCGCGGCAAGACCATCGAGAAAGCCTGGCCGCGCAGGCCGATGGCCGCCTGGCCGAAATCCGACGGCACCTTCGTCCTCGACCGCTCCATCTTCTCCGCCGAGGAGGACGTCGCCGTCAACGTCCACACGGTGTACCGCGGGCAGCATCTCGTCGAAACAACGCAGCTCGAACGGGCCAGGCCGAGCGTGATCGTCCGCCATTTCCCCGCCCCCCGCGAATCGACCTTCGCGGTGCGCATGGACTCGACGTTCGACTACGGCGCCGTCAGCATCGTGCTCGACAACTCCGGCAGCATGAAGTACCGCCACCCCCGGAAAGGCCCCAAGGACGAGTTCGCCAGCAAGAAGGCGGGCGAGAAGCGCCGCTTCGACTACGCGCTCGATGCGCTGGGGCACGTCCTCAAGACCATCCCCGACAACACCGAAGTCAGCCTGTACGGCCTCGGCGTCAAGGACGGCGCCGGCTTCAAGACCGAGCCGACCCAGTACCGCCCGCCGACGCGCTGGCGCCAGAAGGAGGAGTTCGAGTCGCTGCTAGGCAGCCTCGACCAGATCCCCGGCGACATCGCCTCCCCCATCGCCGAGACCATGATCAAGAGCATGAAGGAAGGCTTCCCCAAAGGCTTCAAAGGCCCGAAGGTGCTGCTGGTGCTGACCGACGGCGGCGACAACGCGTCGTTCAAGGACGATCCCAACGACCGCACCGCCCGGCTGGTGAGCGAACTCGTCAGGGCCAACGAGGCCCATCCAGACATCATGGTCGTCGTCGTCTGCTTCATCGACAAGACCGCCGAGCCGGCCGACTTCGAGACGGCCGAGTCGCAGTTCAAGGTCGTCGAACGCTTCAAGATCGGCGGCCGCTTCCTCGACGTTTCCGAAGGGGACAAGCTCGGCTCCATCATCGAGGATATGATCCGGCCCCGCGTGCAGATCTCGCTCGACGACAAGATCGCGGCCCACCCGATCAACTACCACCACGACCGCGCCTTGAACTGGAAGGACGTCGCGCCGAACGACTACTCCGCGTTCGTGCCGAGAACGATGTCGAAGCAGCAGGTGGACCTGAGCCTGCTGCCCGGCCAGAAGCTGTTCATGGTGCTGAGCCGCGAGGACGAGAAGCTGAAGCTGCGGCTCGGCGTGCTCGCTCGCCAGCCCGAGTTGGAGCGGCGCGGCGCGCTCCGCAAGGAGAAGGAAGGCTGGCTTGTCTCGCTCGTGGAGAACGAGACCAAGGGCTTGAAGTCGAACGTGCTCAAGGAAATCGTCGTGTTCGAGAAAAAGGAGACCGGCGAGGACCGCGTCCAGCAGTCGCACCCCGGGCTGGTCTGGATGGAGCTGGACGTGCTCAACGCGGTGAAGCCGAACAGCACGCTCGTGTGGTGGAAGGACTGGAACGTGCCCGCGCCCGGCTTCCGACTGGAGATGCGCGACTGGCCGAACAACAGCGTGCCGAAGCTGTCGACCTGGTTCTGGCCCGGGGACCGCGACGACCTGCTGAGCCGCAAGTTCAGCGTCCGCGCGAGCCATGTCGTGCCGTTCCGCGAGCCGCTGTACGGCTCCGCCGTCGAGAAGCCGACCGTCGAAAGCGTCGAATGGATCGAGAACGCCGAGGTCGAGTCCCCCAGCGGCGAGAAGCTCAAGAAGAAGTGCCTCGTGGTGCGCGTGCGGCATCCTGAAGGCAGGCCGGTCTGGGTCGATCTCGAACGCCGCCTGCCGAGCGTGGGATCGGAGCACCATTACTTCGCCCCTGCGAAAAGCTGCACGTCCTACTTCTACGGCCTGTCGAACCTCGACGGCGGCGAGATCAACCTCGTCCTGACCGACGTCACGGCGTTCAAGGCGGCGGCGCAGAACGTCAACTTCACGCCCGACGTCCGCATCGAAGCGCCGCGGATGTTCGTGCCGGAAGTCCGCTGAGGCGATGAGATCTCTTGGCGACGGGAGGAAACCCGTTTGCTCCCCTCTCCCCCTTACGGGGAGAGGGGTCGGGGGTGAGGGGTTCTCCCACGTCGGCGGAAAGGATCACACGCGGGAAGTGATTGGATTTTGTCTTTGAAGGTTCAACCCAGGGACGGCTGTCCCTGGGCTTTCATCACTTCAACTACCCCCGACGTGGGAGATCCCCTCACCCTCGGTCCCTCTCCCCGTAAGGGGGAGAGGGATGCCCATCACTGCCGCCAACCACACGTGCGTTGTACGTTGATCTCCCCTTTGAACGCAAGGATTTCGCGATGGCCGACGAAGCCCCCGCTTCACCTTCCGGGGCCAAGGACTACCGCTGGCAGGACCAGGCGGCCGGCACAGGCCTGCCTGCGGGGAAGAACGCGAAGCGGCGCCGCTGGCTGACCGTGCTGGCCGGGCTGTTCCTGGCTCTGGCGGCGCTCGTCGCGGTCTGGCTGCTGCTCGTCAAGCCGCCGCCGCCCATGCCCTTCTTCCTCGCCATCAACCTCAGCGAGCACGACAACCGGCAGTACCCGACCATCCCGTTCGCCGCCCGCGACTTCGAGCGCCTGGCGCGGCACTTCCCGAAGCGGAAGCTGGCGGAGACGAAAACGAAGGAGCTGCTGCTCAAGGAACTGGCGGGCCTCGCCGACAACACCGGCCCGTTGATCGTCCAGATCCGCGCCCTGGCGCTGGCGCGCGAAGGGAAGGTTTTCCTGATCCCCGGCGACGCGGACCCGGGCGACGAATCGACCTGGGTCGAGGCGCGCGCGGTGCTGGACGCGGTCCAGGCCTGCCCAGCCAAGCACAAGCTGCTCGTCCTCGACATCAACCATCCGTGGGCCGACCCGCGCCTGGGAGTGCTGTCGGACCGCGTTCCTGAAACGCTGGAGGCGGTCGTCAACGCGGCGAAGTTGTCTTTCCAGGTGCTATGTCCCTGCTCGCCGGGCCAGTCGTCGCTGACCTCCGAAGTTCTCCAGGGATCGGTGCTGGCGTGCTATCTCGACCAGGGGCTGCAAGGGGGCGCCGACGTCAAGAAGGAGCTGCGCATCACCGTCAAGGAGCTGTTCGCCTTCGCCGACGCGCGCGTCGACCGCTGGGCGCAGCAGAACCGGGCCTTGCGGCAGAAGCCGCGCCTGCTCGGCGACGGCGTCGATTTCGTCGTGGCCACGCTCAACCGCAGCACCCCCGCCGAGGAGCAGCGGCCCGACCCGGCGGCCTACCCGGAGCGTCTGGAGAAGGGCTGGAAAGGCCGCGACCAGTGGTGGAGCGAGGAGGCGTTCCGCCGCGCACCCAGGCTGCTGCGCAAGCTGGAAGCGAATCTGATGCGACAGGAAAAACTGCTGCGCGGCGGGGCGGTCCAGAAAAAGGAGCTGGAGACGCTGGACGACGAGATGGACCGCTTGAACGCGCAGCTCAAGGACGCCACGCCGCATCGTTTCGTGCCGCCGCGCTCGCTCGCGCTGGCTGTGTCGCAGTCGGGCGTGAAGGACAGCCCCGAGTTCATCGACGCCGTGCTCGACGTCCTCGGCCGAACCAAGGACGCCGCCGCGAAGAAGGATGTCAACGCCAAGGTCGAGGAGGAACTGCTGAAGAAGCTGCAGGAGCCGAAGGGGATCGAATTCCCGAACCAGGCGTCGGCGGTCGTCGAGGCGCTCAACCGGATGCCGGCGCTGAAGGCCGACCACCTGCGTGTCGGTGTTGATGTTTTGGAGAAGATCAAGCCGAAGCTGCCGTACGTCGAGATCGTCCAGCTCCAGCGGCTGATCGCATTCGCCGACCGCAAGGACGCGGAGTCGTGGCATTCGGAGAAGATGACAGCGCTGCTGCAAACGACGCGGGCGCGCGAGAAGCTGATCGCGCAGCTCGACCGCGAGCCGGGGCTGCTCCCGTGGATCGCAGCGGACCTCGAAGCTGCGGACAAGCTGCGGCAGGCGGGCGAGGACAAGCTGCTGTGGAAGGGCAAGTCCACCTGGGCCGACGGCTTCGAGAAGATCCAGTCGGCCAAGGCGAAGTACGAGGAGACGCAGCGCGCGTTCGAGGTCGTGCATCGCTGCCGCTGGCAGCTCGACCGGGCGCTGGCGGAGCTGCCGGCCCATCTGAACCTGATCTGCAACGGGCACGATTTCGACGCCCAGGCGGAGAAGACCTGGACGAAGGCCGCGCAGGAAGCCGACCGGGTGCAGTCGCTGCTGCTGGCGCCGCCGGCGTCGGGCTTGTCGCCGGAGAAGGACGCCCCGGCCGCGCTCAAGGTCGACACGGCCGGCCGCGAGCTGGAGCGCCATGTGCAGGGCCTGGCCAAGATGCTCGCCAACCGCGTCAACGTCGCCAAGAAGGAGGAGAAGGCCGACACCGCCGACCAGCTCCTCCGCCTGCTCGACAGCCCGCTTCCGCCCGCGGCGACGCGTGTCGCGCTGGCCGCCCGGCAGCGCGAGCTGGCGCTGAAGCTGCACGAAGTGACGGAGGCGCAGGACCGGGACGACAACCAGGCGGGCCGGATCTCCGCGTCGCCGGCCGCTGCCCGTTCGGAGCGCGACAACGTGGGACTGTCGCGGGCGCGGATGTCGCTGGCGCTGCTGGTCCTGGGCAAGTTCGACTTCAAGGGGAAGCCGCTGGTCGTCCCTGCAGCGGACAGCGACCTGACGCAGCACGAATGGGCGGAGCTGGAAACACGGCTCCAGCGGGCGTGGTCGAACGACCTGCCGAAGCAATGGCGCGGCGCCGCGCCCGGCCCCGTCGTCGATGCCCTCAACCGCATGGTTTCGCCGTGGGAGATGGAGCGCCGGCCGGGGACGCTTGAGAAGGACGCCAGCCGCGCCTTGCAGGAGAACCTGCGGGGCGACTTCGTGCAGTGGCTGCGGCGGCGTTACGAGGCGGAGCTGAAGTCGGTGGCCGACCACGCCGACGACCGCCGCGCCAGTGACTTTTTCACCGAGGCGGTCCGTGAGCTGGGCCTGCGCGGCGCGGAGCCTGACTGACGCGGTTGCGTTATCCCACGCCGGAAGTAAGAAAATCGACGAAAGCCCAGGGACAGCCGTCCCTGGGTAGTTCATACCCAGGGACG
>JAYSSW010000072.1:0-2388 GCA_043720335.1 Planctomycetia bacterium | reverse complement strand
CACAGGTTGTTGACGGCGGCCTGCAGCCGGGGCTCTTTCGAGTCCAGCAGGGCGCCGTAGGCCTCGTTCATCTTCGCGCGCCACTCGGCGACGCTCTTCTGGAACAGCGGATCCTCGTTGAGCGCCGCCAGCGCGGGGTTGTCGAGCAGCGGCGCGATGCGGCTGAGCCGGCGCGACACGTCCTGGCCCCGCAGCGCCATCTCGCGCGGCTGGATCTGGTACTTCAGGAACAGGTCGACGACGAGGTTCTTCACGAGCACCTCGCGCGCAGGGAGGGCGAGTTCCTGGAGCAGCTTGATGTGGTTCAGCCCCTGCAGCACATGCGCCCAGGGGACGAGATGGGCGATGAACTGGGCCAGCCGGCCCGACTTGTCGGTCCCGCCCTCCTCGGCGGGCAGGAACTGCCGCAGGGCCCAGCCCGGCGAGTCGCCGACGGCGGACGGGGCGTTCCAGAAGGCCACCTTCTGCGTGCAGCTCGCCTGGACGTCCTTCAGCATCACCTGGGCGTCGAGGTACAGGCTGACCTTGTCCTGGGCGGCGAGCATCTTCTCCAGCTCGTGCATGCGCGGCGACAGGGCGGGGAGCGGCGCGACCAGCCTCGCCTCGGCCTTGGCCCACTGCTCAGGCGTGATCGACGAGCCTGCCAGAATCGTCGGATCTTCGTCGGCGTCCTTGCAGTTGGCGATCGCGCCGGGATCCTTCTTCGGCCTGATCGCCGTCCCCAGGCGCGGGTCGAACAGGATGGTCGTCCCGGCGCCCCGGTCGTTGACGCCGACCAGCACGACGGCCTGGGCAGGTTCCGTCAGCACGAAGACGCAGCCGTACTGGTTGAAGTGGCGCATCAGCTCGAGGAGGACGACCGCGCGGTCGAGGGGGCTGCCGAAGCCGCGCCGCACGACGTAGGCGGAGGGAAGGCCCTGGTCGGCCTGCTCGTGGAGCTGGACGTTGCGGACGACCCAGCGGAAGCAGTGGTGCGCCTGCTCGGCGGGCGTCAGGCCCGGCACGTCGAGGAAGCGGGCGATGTCGCGCAGCAGGAACGACTCGTCGAGGTAGTAGGCGTCGGACGCGCTGAACTTGCCCGCTTCGACCTCCGCCAGTTCCGCGTCGCTGAGATGCACCACATTCTTGAGGAAGTCGCGCTGCTCGGGCTTCAGCTGCACCTTGGGCCGCATCTCGGCGGAGTCCATGTGCGGGCTGACGAGCTGCAGGCCGTCGCGGAAGTGCGACAGTTCGGTTCCCTGGCGGAGCAGGTCGGCGGCGAGCCGCGTCGGGTCGGCCTTGGGGCCGGCCTGCACCCCTTTGGTTCCGGGATTCACGGGCTTCTGCTGGTTGTTGCAGCCGACCAGGCCGGTCGCCAGCGAAACGAAGAAGACGGCCAGGCAGGCCGGGAGGAGTCGCTTCATGGTGCTCACTTCAAGGGAGGGCGGGAAACAGGGAACAAGCCCCACCATGAGCGCAGCGATTGGTGGGGGTCTGAACCCCCAGGAATCGCTGCGCTCATCCTGGGGCTTGGCGCTTCATGACTCATTCATCGAGATCACGCCGACTTGCGCTGCGTCGTCGCGGGTTCGGCGAGGGCTTCGCGCAGCCGCAGGCAGCAGGCGATGAGGGCGGGGAGTTCGTCGAGGGGGACCATGTTGGGGCCGTCGCTGAGGGCTTCATCGGGGCGGGGGTGGGTTTCGATGAAGACGCCGTCGCAGCCGCAGGCGACGGCCGCTTTGGCGAGGAAGGGGACCATCGTGCGGTCGCCGTCGCTTTTGTCCCCCTTGCCCGCTGGTTTCTGTACGCTGTGGGTGGCGTCGAAGATCACGGGGACGCCGAAATCCTGCATGATGGGGATGCAGCGGAAGTCGTTGACGAGCTGCCCGTAGCCGAAGGAGGCGCCTCGTTCGGTGAAGAGGAGGTTGTCGTTGCCGACCTCGTCCATCTTGGAGACGACGTTCTTCATGTCGCCGGGGGCCATGAACTGGCCTTTCTTGACGTTGACGACCTTGCCGGTGCGGGCGGCGGCCTGGATCAGATCGGTCTGCCGGGCGAGGAAGGCGGGGATCTGCAGGATGTCGCACACCTGCCCGGCCGGCTCCGCCTGGTGGCACTCATGGATGTCGGTGATGACCGGCAGCCCGGTGCGCTGCTTCACCATGTCGAGGGTTCGCAGCCCCTCGTGCAGGCCTGGCCCGCGAAACGACTTCCCCGACGTGCGGTTCGCCTTGTCGAACGACGCCTTGAAGACCATCGGCAGCCCCATCCGCTGCGCCAGGGCCGCCAAGTGGTCGGCCAATTGCAGCGTGAAGTCGTGGCTTTCGATGACGCAGGGGCCGGTGATCCAGAGCAGCGGATGCCCCGTGCCGCAGGACTGCTTGCCGACCCGAACCGTGCGCGTGCCCG
>JAYSSW010000071.1:0-2390 GCA_043720335.1 Planctomycetia bacterium | reverse complement strand
AACAGCGATGCCGCAGGCGAGCCGCAGTTTGGACAGGTCGCACGTCTCGCCTTCGGCGTCGCCGTTACCCGGCCCCTAACGGGGCACGGCTCGCCGGGATCATACGAGTCGTCTTTGAGGCTGACCGCCTTGATTTCGCCTGAAGGGAATCTGATGGGGCCGGCACCGACCGAAACGCTGGGCGCGATCGCCCGCCTGATGAGCGAGTTGGGGAAGCTGCCTGGCATCGGCCCGAAGTCGGCGGAACGCATCACGCACCACCTGCTCGGCGCCGAGGTTCCGGTGGTCCTTTCCCTGGCCGACGCCCTCCGCGACCTTGTGCAAAAAGTGCATCCCTGCCAGCAATGTTTCAACCTGACGGAAGGGACTTTGTGCAAGATTTGCAACGACGCCCGCCGCGACCCGTCGATTTTGTGCGTGGTTGAAACCGCCCGCGACGTGGCCAGTTTGGAGCGGGCGGCGTCCTACCGCGGGTTGTACCATGTGCTGCAAGGCCGACTTGCTCCGCTCGACGGCGTAGGCCCCGAAAAGCTCACGATTGACGCCCTGCTGCACCGCGTGCAACAAGGCGTGGTGAAGGAGGTCATCATGGCCACCAATCCAACGCTGGAAGGGGACGGAACCGCCCTGTACATCTCGAACCTTCTCGGCGAGAACGGCGCCCGGATCACGCGGTTGGCACGCGGTTTGCCTTCCGGTTCGGTACTCGAATTCGCCAACGCACAGATGCTCGCCGACGCCCTCGATGGGCGCCGTGCGTTCTGATCCGCTTTCGGTCTCGGTTGTCGGTCCATGGAGTAGCAGGCCATGCAGCTCAACACCAGCATGCACCAGGGCATGCACCTCAAGCAGGTGCTGGCCCCCCGCATGATCCAGTCGATGGAGATCCTGCAGATGCCGATCATGGCATTGCAGGAGCGCATCGAGCATGAGCTTCAAGAAAACCCGGTCCTGGAGCTGCGCGAGACGGTCCCCGAAGAGGACGCCCTGACCGGCGCTCCCGACGAGATCGTGTCGGAAAGCGCCGATGGGCGCGACATTGACAAGGTCGAGGACCCCGAGCTCGACGCCGTCCGCGAGGACTGGGCGGACCACTTCAACGAGGACTCGCGCCCGTCCAGCAACCGCATCGACGACGAGATCGACAAGAAGCACGACGCGATGGCGAACATGGCGTCGAGGCCTCAGTCGTTGCAGGACTACCTCAACGACCAGTTGAGCTACCTCGACCTCGAACCGAAGACGCTGGAGCTGGTCCGCTACCTCATCTCCAGCCTCGACGACCGGGGCTACCGTGGCCGATTCGACGAGCAGAAGAAGCACCACGTCAGCTACACCCTCGAAGAACTCGCCGACGGGCTGGGGGGCGCAGTCACGGTCGAAGAACTGGCTGAGGCGCTCAAGCGCGTGCAGGACATGGACCCGCCCGGCGTCGGCGCCCGCGACTACAAGGAATGCCTGCTGCTCCAGGTGACCAACGACACGCCGTTCCGCGAGGTCGTTCGTGTGCTGATCCAGAACCATCTGGAGAACATCCAGCAGAACCGCATGGGGCAGATCCAGAAGGAGACCGGCTACGACCTGGAGACCATCCAGGAATCCATCGAAGTGCTGCGGCACCTCGACCCGAAGCCGGGCCTGCGCTTCACGACCGGCACCATCCAGTACGTCGTGCCCGACATCGTCGTCGACCAGAACGAAGCGGGCGAGTACGAGGTGAAGTTGCTCGACGACTGGACGCCGAACATCTACATCAGCAAGCGCTATGTCGAGTTCCTCCGCGAGAAGGGCGCTGATCAAAAAGCGAAGGAATACCTCGCCCGCAAGATCCAGGCCGCGAAATGGCTCCTGGAAGCGATCGAACAGCGCCGCTCAACCTTGACGAAGGTGACCAAGGCGATCATCCAGCACCAGAAGGCGTTCCTCGACAAAGGCCCCGAGTTCATCGAGCCGCTCAAGATGCAGCAGATCGCCGACCAGGTCGGCGTGCACGTCACGACTGTGAGCCGGGCCGTCGACGACAAGTGGGTGCAGACGATGCGCGGCGTCTTCCCGCTCAAGCGTTTCTTCGGCGGCGGCACCCGCAACGAAACCACCGGCGAGGACGTGGCCTGGGAGGTCATCAAGCAGAAGCTGCTGGAGATCGTCAACAACGAGGACAAGGCCAATCCCCTCTCCGACGAGGACCTGGTCGAGAAGCTGTCGGAGGCCGGCTACCCCGTCGCCCGCCGCACCGTCACGAAGTACCGCAAGATGCTGCACATCCAGTCGTCGCGCCAGCGCAAGGTGTGGACCGGCAGCGGGGCGTGAAGTACTCAACAAACGTGACGTGTCTGCGCCTATCAAGTGGAGCAGGACGTGAGCACCCCTCTCCCCCTTATGGGGAGAGG
>JAYSSW010000070.1:0-10829 GCA_043720335.1 Planctomycetia bacterium | reverse complement strand
ACCACAAAACCGCAGACTCGCCTTTCGGCTTCGCCGCCGCGCTCATTCTCAGCTACAAAAGCTGCGTCCGCAACTCCATCGCTTTCCGGTCGAGGACGAACATCGTGAACCTTCTCCGCTTCCTCTGCGTGGCCGCCCTGCTCTTGTCCGCGCCGCTCGTCCGGGCCGACGAGGGGATGTGGCTCCTCAACCAGCCGCCGCGCGAACTGCTCCAGAAAACCCACGGCTTCGACCTCACCGACCCCTGGCTCGAACGGGCCATGAAAGCGTCGATCCGCTTCAACAACGGCGGGTCCGGCAGCTTCGTCTCGCCGCACGGCCTGTGCGTCACCAACCACCACATCGGCGCCGACACGATCCAGAAGCTCAGCACCAAGGCGAAGGACCTGCACCACGACGGCTTCTTCGCCAGGAAGATGGAGGACGAGCTGAAGTGCCCCGACCTGGAGCTGAACGTGCTCCAGGAGATCGTCGACGTGACCAAGGACGTGCAGGCCGCCGTCGCGCCCGACCTGCCCCCGGCGGAGGCGGCAGCGGCAAGAAGGGCCGTCTTCGCCAAGATCAAGAGCGAATCGCTCAAGAAGACCGGCCTGCGCAGCGACGTCGTCACCTTGTATCAGGGGGGCGTCTACCACCTCTACCGCTACAAGCAGTACACCGACGTCCGCCTCGTGATGGCCCCCGAGCACGGCGTCGCCTTCTTCGGCGGCGACTCGGACAACTTCGAGTACCCGCGCTACAACCTCGACGTCTGCTTCTTCCGCGTCTACGAGAACGGCAAGCCCGCCGTCACGCCGCACCACTTCAAGTGGAGTCCGACCGGCCCCAAGGACGGCGAACTCGTCTTCGTCTCCGGCCATCCCGGCACGACGAACCGGCTTGAAACGCTCGACCACCTCAAGCACCGCCGCGACGTGTCGCTGCCTTACACGTTGCAATCCCTGCGCTACCGCGAGGCGTTGCTCCTGCAGTACGGCGACAAGGGGCCGGAGCAGCGCCGCCACGCCCAGCGCGACCTGTTCCCCGTCGCCAACGCACGCAAGGCGCTGACCGGGCAGTACCAGGGGCTGCTCGACCCGATGGTCATGGCCGAGAAGGAGAAGCGGGAAATTCGGCTGCTGACCGACGCCAAGGACAAGGACGCCGCGAGCTACGACCGGGCCGTCAAGGCGCTGAACGTGATCGAGAAAACGCACGCCCAGATCGCCGGCTGGGAGAAGCAACACGCCCTGCTGGAGAAGGGGGACGCCTTCGACAGCCGGCTGTTCCGCATCGCCCGGCACCTGGCGCGCCTCGCCGACGAAATGCCTAAGGAGGACGGCCTGCGTCTCGCCGAGTACCGCAGCTCCGGCATCGAGTCGCTGAAGTTCCAGCTCTTCTCGCCCGCCCCGATCCCGCTCGACCTCGACCGCACCAAGCTCGCCGCGTCGCTGTCGTTCGTCGCGGAGCAGCTCGGCGCCACGTCGCCCGAGGCGAAACTGCTGCTGCCCGGCAAGTCGCCCGCCCAGCTCGCGACCGACCTCGTCGCCGGCTCGAAGCTGAGCGACGTGGCGATTCGGAAAGAGCTTTTCGAGGCGGGATCCAAGGGGATCGCCGCGTCGAGCGACACGATGATCCGCTACGTCCGCGACATCGACGCAGCGTGCAGGGCGCTGCGCAAGCAGCAGGACGAGGCGGCCGAGTCGCTGCAGCAGGCCTACGGCGACCTCGCGAAAGTCCGCTTCCAGCTCTACGGCAGCAGCGTCGCCCCCGACGCCACCTTCACGCTGCGACTCGCGTTCGGCACGGTGAAGGGCTACGAGGTCGACGGCGCCCAACTGGCCCACGCGACGACGTTCGGACAGATGTTCGCCCGCGCCGCCGAGCAGGGCAACCGCGACCCGTTCGAGATCCCCAAGCGCTGGGCCGACGCCAAGGCGAAGCTCAAGCTCGACACGCCGTTCAACTTCACCAGCACGGCCGACACCATCGGAGGCAACTCCGGCAGCCCGGTGCTGAACCGCGCCGGCGAACTGGTCGGAATCAACTTCGACCGCAACCGCCACGGCCTGGTCCGCAACTTCGTCTACACCGACCACCAGGCCCGCCACATCTCGGTCCATTCGCGGGCCGTGCTGGAGGCGCTGCGCGCGGTCTACGCCGCCGAATCGCTCGCCGACGAACTGGTCGGCAAGGGCTGCTGCGAGGACTGAGTGTGCCGTCGCCCATGCTCGATGTCGCCGGCCTCATTGGCACGCACGACGTGCTGCTGCTGACGCTCGACACGCTGCGCTTCGACGTGGCCAATGACTGCCTGCGCAACGGCCGGACGCCGAACCTGGCGAAGCTGCTGCCGAATGGTTGGGAGGAGCGGCATTCGCCCGGCAGCTTCACGTTCGCGGCGCATGCGGCGTTCTTCGCGGGGTTCCTGCCCACGCCCGCCACTCCCGGCAAGCATCCGCGGCCATTCGCGATGCGCTTCCCCGGCAGCGAGACGACCGTGCCGCAGACGTGCGTGTTCGACGCGCCCGACATGGTGGGCGGCCTGGCGGAGCGGGGCTACCACACGATCTGCGTCGGCGGGGTCGGCTTCTTCAACGGACGGACGCCGCTGGGCCGGGTGCTGCCGGGGCTGTTCGCGGAAAGCCATTGGCGGCCCGAGTTCGGCGTCACCGAGCCGCGCTCGACGGAGTATCAGGTCGATTTCGCTGTGCGGAGGCTGGGCGAGCTTCCATCGTCGCAGCGCGTGTTCCTGTTCCTCAACGTCTCGGCCATCCACCAGCCCAACCGCTGCTACGCCCCTGGCGCCGTCACTGACTCGCTCGCAAGCCACGCCGCTGCGCTGGAGTACGTCGATGGCCAGCTGCCGCGACTGTTCGAGGCGATGAGGCGGCGCGGCCCGGTCTTCGCGATCCTCTGCTCGGACCACGGCACCGCCTACGGCGAGGACGGGCACCGGGGGCATCGGCTGGCGCATGCGGTGGTGTGGACGGTGCCCTACGCGGAGGTGGTGATGATTGCCCCCCAAGCCCCACCATGAGCAACGCGATTGGTGGGGGTCGAACCGCGCGACATCTCACCCCCAGGAATCGCTTCGCTCATCCTGGGGCTTGGAGGTTGTTTTCCTTTCCCCATCCCGCTCCGCCTCCCTCGCTTGCCCCAGCGCGGCGAACTCCTTCACTTTTTCGACCCTCGAATCCTTCCTCGCTTCGCGGCACGCCGTTGCTTTCGGAACAACCGGCACACTTTCCCTCATTTGTCATGCTAGGGATGCCGATAACTCGTCTGTTCGATCGTGGGGCGCGCAGCGCCGGAATTGCCTGCGTCGATGCTCCGGCTACGGAGAGACGGTACCAGCGGGGTGCAAGCATGAAGCGATGGCTAATGGAAACGTTCGGGGTCGCGCTCCTCCTGAGCGGCATCATCGGATGCAGCCAGCCCTGTTTCCTCGCGAAGGAAGTGTACGATCAGTCCCACAACCAGTTCCTGCCTCCCCGAATCGAATGCGACCCGCTGGCGCCGACCGGCCCGCCGCTGGGGGGCGTGGTCAGCGCCCCGCCCGACGTGAACTCGCCCGACCGCCCGCCGCGCTACCTGACCTTGCAGGAGGCGATCGCCATCGCGCTGGAGAGCGGCACCGCCAGCGGCCGCGCCGGCGCCGGCCAGGGTGTCGTCGACGACTCCGGCCTGACCTTCACCCCTGGCTCCGGCACGCTCAACCAGCAGACCGACCGCATCCGCGTGCTGGCATTGAACCCGGCGATGGTGTCGACCGGCATCGAAGCCTCGATCTCCCGCTTCGACGCCCAGTGGATCCAGAGCATGAACTGGACCAACACCGACAACCTGCAGCAGGGCCTCCAGTCGTTCAGCAACGGCCAGGGCGCCGCCTTCCAAAGCTCCATCGTCAAGGCGTTCTCCTCCGGCGGCGTGGCCAACGTGTCGTTCCTGACCAACTACACCAACCTCGCCTCGCCCCCGGCGGGCAACTTCACGGTGCTCAACCCGTCCTACAACTCCAGCCTCATCTTCGGCTTCGAGCAGCCCCTGTGGCGCGACTTCGGCACCTCGATCAACCAGTTGCTGGGACGCTTCCCCAGCATCAACGGCCAGTCGATGCCCAACCAGGCCGCCGCCGGCTTCAACGCCCATCAGGGCCTGATCGGCCAGAACTCCGGACTTGGCGTCGAAGGCATCCTGATCTCGCGGCTTCGGTTCGACCAGAGCCGCGCCGAGTTCGAGCGCAACGTCCAGGTGCTGATGCTCAACGCCGAGGTCGCCTACTGGAAGCTCTACCAGGCCTACGGCAACCTCTACAGTTATGAAGAGGTGCTGCGCATCGCCCACAAGGCGTGGGAGATCAACTACGCCAAGTTCAACATCGGCACCATCGGGCCGGCCAACTACCATCCGATCCGAGGCCAGTACGAGGAGTTCCGAGGCGAGCGCGTCAAGGCCCTCAACGACGTGCTCGAGAAGGAACGCAACCTGCGCGGCATCCTCGGCCTGCCCATCGAGGACGGCAGCCGCATCGTCCCGATCACCCCGCCGACCATGGCCGAGTACAAGCCCGACTGGGAGTCCAGCCTCAACGACGCGCTCAACACCAAGCCCGAGATCCTCCTCGCACGGGAGAACGTCCGCTTCCACCAGTACAACCTCTCGGTCCAGAAGAACTACCTCAGCCCCGACCTCCGCTTCGTCGGGCAGTACAACCCCGTCGGCTTCGGCACCAGCCTCGGCGGCGACGACACCTTCGTCGACGGCACCAACACCACCCGCACCTCCAACTCGCTCAAGTCCCTCGCCGGCGGGCACTTCAACAACTGGACCCTCGGCCTGACCCTCAACATGCCGCTCGGCTTCCGCGCCGAGCACGCCGCCGTCCGCGCCGCACGCCTGCAGCTCGCCCAGAGCGTCTACGTGCTGCGCGACCAGGAGGACCGCGCCAAGCGGGTGCTGACCCAGCAGTACCAGAACCTCGCGCAGTGGTACAAGCTGATCGAGACGCGCCGCGCCGAGCGGTCGGCCTACCAGGAGAGCGTCAAGGCCCGCTTCAGCGAGTTCGCCGCCGGCAAGAACGCCGTCTCCGACTTCCTGCTGGACGCGCAGCGCCGCCTGGCCGCCGCCCAGCTCAAGGAGTACGAGGCCATCGCCGAGTACAACAACACCCTCAGCCGCCTCGAATGGGCCAAGGGCGCCATCATGAGGCACAACAACGTCCACATCGCCGAGGGCGGCCTGCCGCAGCAGGTCCAGGTCCGCGCGGTCGAGAACGAGAAGGAACGCACCCAGGCCATCGTCCTCCGCGAGCGTCCCCGCAGCCATCTGCAGCATCCGGGCTGGCTGCTGGGCGGCGCCAGCGACATGATGCCGGACCACCTCGAGGAGAACCTGCCCCCCGGCGCCGCTCCCCGCTTGATGCCGATGCCGGAGACGCTCAAGGAGATCCTGCAGCCCAAGACGGAGAAGACGGACAAGATCGAGCTGATCCCGGCGCCGAAGCAGCAGCCAGCGGCCCTCCCCGCGACGCCGGAGAAGGGGGCGACGAAGATGTCCTTCCCGTTCCTGGAACGGCTGGGCAAGGCGCTGCCGCCGACGAACCCGGCGACCAAGCAGGAGTCGTCGCACCTGCCGTACGTGACGCCGGCGACCAGCTCGTCGCGGGTGACGCCTTCGACGAAGCTGCCGCAGGTGACGCCGGGCCAGGGCCAGGTACAACTTGAAGCGGACGAGCCGAACTGGAAGCCGAAGGGCGCGAGCGCAGTGCCCGCGACGAGCAGCGCTCTGCCGCCGGCGATCCCGGAGGCGACGCGGTTCGAGCGGAGCGAGCCGATGCGGTCGCCTTCGCCGTCGCCCGTGGCGTCGCCGAATCTGGAGCCGAGGGAGATCATGCTGCCGCCGTCGCTGGTGGTCCCCAGCGACCGCCCGACCTTGCCGAAGGTGCAGTAAGGAACCTTGAAAAACCAACTTCCTGAAATGGGGCGAGAGATGAGCATCCCTCACCCCGTTACGGGGAGAGGGACCGAGGGTGAGGGGTTGTCCCACGTCCGAAGCAAGACAAATGCTGAAAGCCCAGGGACAGCCGTCCCTGGGTATGAACTTACCCGATGCGCGTGATCGTCTGGCGGAACACGTCGAGGCAGGCGCGGATGTCGTCGGACGGGTTGGCGGGGTTCGCCTCGTACTCGATGCTGATGTAGCCCTGGAAGTTCACTTCACGAAGCGCACGGATCACGTTTTCGACGTTCAGCACGCCGCGACCGTAGACGACGTCAACGCGGCGTTCGTTGTCGTGGTCCTTCAGGTGCAGGCCGAAGTTGCGGGCGCCCATCGCGCGGATCTCGGCGGCGGGGTCGAGCCGGCGGTTGAACGGGTTCTGGGCGCTGCGGATCAGGTGCCCGGTGTCGAGGCAGGTGCCGATCAGGCGGTGCTGGGCGCGGACAGCGGGCAGGATCTGCTCGGACGACCACCAGCGGTGCAGGGCCTGGCCGGAGGGGCCGTGCGGGTGGATGCCGATGCCGATGCCGAACTCCGCCGCCAGCGAGCTGAGGCTGTCGAAGCTGTTGGGCGCCGGGTCGGCGCTGAGGTAGCGGACGCCGAGCTTGCGGGCGAACTCGAACTTGCGGCGGTTGGCGGCGTGGTCGTTGGTGAAGGCTTCGACGCCGAACGCGATCGGCGTGATGTTGTGGCGGAAGCAGAGGGCGCGGGCGGCGTTGATCTGCGCGTCGGTGCTGTTGAGCGGGAGGTGGGCGTTGTAGAGTTCGACGTAGCGGATGCCGAGGTCGGCGATGCGCTGGAGCGTCTGTTCGAGATTGAAGTTGCGGAAGCTGTAGCTCTGGATGCCGACGAGGAAGCCGCCGAAGGTGTCGCGGACCGGCTCGGTCGCGGGCTGAGCGGGCTGAGCGGGCTGAGCGGGCTGTGCGCGGTCCTGGGCTGCGGCGAGGGTCGGCAGCGCCGCCAGGCCGACGGCCCCCGCTTGCAAGAACGCCCGCCGCGTCGAATTCTGCGTGGTCATGGGAAAGGCTCCTGAAAGAGAGTCGGCCCGGCCGTCGCGGCCGCTGCCTTCCCCCTTTGAGATACCCGCCCGCCGTGCGCGTTGCAAGGATTTACGTGGGATGCGCACGTTTCCCGCGCCCTGAGCCCGAAGCGCCAGCGAGGCCGCACCACGCGACGATGCGAAAAGCAGGACCGGCGACTCGCGCAGCGAGAGCCGCGTGATGCGAGCGGCGTGGCGTCGGCGAGTCTGTCGCTGCGCGAGTCGCCTTGCCCTTGATTTTCGCCGTCGCGCGTTGCGGCCTCGCTCGCGCTTCGGGCTCAGGGGATCCCATTTTTCGTCGTCGCGCGGGGTGGCGTTGCGCATGCGGGAATCCATAAGATCGCTGCATGAAGCGTGTCGATTTTTTCGAGGCGGAGACCAACGTGAAGAGCCGCAAAGAGCAGATCCTGGCGATGCTGGCCGACGAGCCGAACGACGCGGAGCTGCACTACATGCTCGCGATGGAGAACGTCAGCCTGGGCGACGACGCGGGGGCGGCGGGCTGCTTCGACACGCTGGTCCGCGTGGCGCCCGACTACGCGCCCGGGTATCATCAAGGGGCGCGCACACTCCAGCGGCTCGACCGGATCGCCGAGGCCCGTGCGCTGCTGCTGAAAGGCATCCCGGTCGCGCAGGCCAAGGGGAACGACCACGCCGCCGGCGAGATGACGGAACTGCTGCACAGCCTGGAGGCGTGAAGCAACTTCAGATGAAGGAGACGACGATGAAGACGACCGCGTTCGGCCTGGTGGTGGCGGCAATCCTCACGGCGACTGGTTTCGCCGGCGAGCTGTCCCCGGACCTCAAAGCGATGCAGGGGAACTGGGTAGGCAGCTTCGTCGAGATCAACGGCAAGCCGCCGGCCGAGAAGGATCTGGCCCTCAAGATCTCCCTCATCGTCGATGGCGCCAGCTACAAGGTCTACGACAAGGAAACGCTCCTCGCCGCCGGCAAACTGACGCTCGACACCAGCAAGACGCCGAAAACCAACGACGCGGTCTTCGGCGAAGGGGCGGCCAAGGGGCTGGTCCAGCAAGGCATCTACCAGTGGAAGGAGGGCGAAATCCTCATCAACTTCGCCCTGCCCAGCAAGGACCGTCCCAAGGAGTTCAAGACGGCGGCAGGCAGCGACGAAACGCTGCTGAAGTACACGCGCGCCAAGAAGTGAACGCGAATGCGCCACTCCTGCATGAACGCCTGAAGCAGCAGGCCCACGCGCTCGGCTTCGAGCTGGCCGGCGTCGCCCCCGCCGCGCCGGCCGACGGCTTCGCCCATCTGCAGGACTGGCTGACCCAGGGCTTCGCCGGCGCGATGGACTACCTGCACCGCAACGGCCCGCCACGCCAGCATCCGTCCTCGATCCTGCCCGATGTCCGCAGCGTCGTCATGGTCGGGCTGAACTACCATCCCGGTTCCGTCGAAGACACACCGCCTCTGCACGGCAAGGTCGCCCGCTACGCCGGCGGCGCCGACTACCACGACGTGCTGCGCGACAAATTGAAATCGCTGCTACGTTGGGTGCAGACGGAATCCCCCGGCACGCGCGGCCGAGCCGTCGTCGACACCGCGCCGCTGCTTGAGCGCGACTTCGCCCGTCGTGCCGGCCTCGGCTGGTTCGGCAAGAACACGATGCTGATCCACAAGAAGCTCGGCAGCTACTTCTTCCTCGGCGGCCTGCTCCTCGACCTCGAACTTCCCCCCGACGAGCCGTTCGCCACGCAGCACTGCGGCACTTGCACGCGCTGCCTCGACGCCTGCCCGACCGACGCCTTCGCCGCGCCGTACCAGCTCGACGCCCGCCGCTGCATCAGCTACCTCACCATCGAACTGCGCGGCCCCGTCCCCGACGAACTTCGTCCCGGCGTCGGTGATTGGCTGTTCGGCTGCGACGTGTGCCAGGAGGTCTGCCCCTGGAACCGCAAGGCCCCCGTCGGAGTGGAAGCCCTGCTGCAACCGAACGAAGCCGGGCTGCACGTCGATCTTGTCGAACTGCTGGCGATCAGCGACGACGAATTCCGCATGCGCTTCAAGCACACGCCGCTCTGGCGCACCGGCCGCGCGGGATTGCTGCGCAACGCCGCGCTTGTGCTGGGCAACCGAGGCGACCCCGCCGCGATCCCGGCGCTGGAGCGCGCGGCCAGCGATGCCGACCCGCTGGTGCGCGACGCCGCGACGTGGGCGCTGGAGCGGTTAAAATTAACTCTCCGCGTGCAGGTGGAATGGAATGCCTAATTGTTTGTGAGAGTGAGATGAACTAAGATAACAGGCATGCTTGGAGGGCGGGGCGATCCGGCGAAAAATGTCCCGCAGAGTGGAAGGGAAGCCCCCATCCTTTGGGGCATCCTTTCGACTAAAAGCTAAGGCTTGTAGTCAGCGACCGTGAACGGATGACCGCTTTGGCAGACCAATGCGGCATCCAACATAGTCGTCCCCGTGACATGGGCGACAGGCTTTTGGCAGTCCGGGCAGGACTCGGCAACCCAATGTTGGGCGCACTTGCGACTCGGGCAGAGCAGCCCATCGCCTTTGTCGATCTTCGGCGTACCACAACGGCACGTCATGCGAATCTCCTTGAAAAGAGAAACTGACGTTGCTCCAATCATAATGGTATTCAATCGCTCCGCAGAAGTCAATGATAAAATTAGGTTCTACTGTCCGGTTAATGTCAAGAAGAGAATTACAACCTAGTCGCGTTGTTGGTGCCTTCCTGCACATTTTTCTCGGCCTGACCGAAGGTCTCCAAGCCTCTTGCGGGTTCATTGAGACCTTCGGTCGAGGCTCGTGGAACGGTCAGGAGACCTTTCCACAACGCGGGATGAAAAGGGCGTTGGATACTCACGCCGCCTGGCCGTGCGGGCGCTAAACGAGAACGGAGATCACTTCGGCTTCACCAGTTCCCCATACATCTCCGGCCGGCGGTCCTTGACGCGGTCGATCTCGTACGCGCCGGCGATCTTCACGAGGCGCTTCTGCCTCGCCTTGGCCGGCTCGATGTTGGCGTACAGCACCGTCGGCTGGTCGTCGTCGCTTCCCGCCAGCGTCTCGCCGGCCATGTCGACGATGCGGCTGCGGCCGATGAAGTGGAAGCCTCGCTCGACGCCGACCCGATCAATCGCTGCGTGGTAGACGTGGTTCTCCAGCGCCCGCGCCGGAACGAGATGCTTCGCCGCCCCCATCGCGCCGTCGGGCCAGTTCGTCGGCAGTACGATCAGGTCGGCGCCGAGCAGCATCAGGCTGCGGAAACTCTCCGGGAACGACCCGTCGTAGCAGATCGACATGCCGAGCCGCAGCCCGCCGAGGTCATGCACCGCGAACGGCTCGTCGCCCGGCGTCGTGAAGCGGTCCACGCCGAGGAACGGCAAGTGGATCTTGCGGTAGCGCGTCGCAATGCCGTTGGGTCCGATCAGCACAGCGACGTTGAACAGGTCGTTGCCATGCGATTCGAGCATGCCCACCACGGCCCACAGGTCCAACTCGCGGCAGTCGTCAGCGAGAAGCTGCGTGCTGGGGCCGGGGATCGGCTCGGCGAACGGCGCCGCCTCCTCCTTCGTCTCGAAGCAGTAGCCCGTGAGCGCGCACTCCGGGAACATCACCAGGTTCGCGCCGTGGGCTTTCGCGTCGCGCAGGTGGCCACGGATCACGGCGAGGTTGCCCGCGACATCGCCGATCACGCAGTCCATCTGCACCGCGGCCAGTTTCCAGCGTTCCATGTCGTTCGTCCTGAAAATGCGAAGGCCGTCGTTTAGCCGCGACGCGCCGCGGAGCGCGGGCGCCGCGCGACGGTTCCCATGGCGGGCGTCGCGTGGCGCCC
>JAYSSW010000069.1:0-5134 GCA_043720335.1 Planctomycetia bacterium | reverse complement strand
CTCGCTCGCGCTTCGGGCTCAGGTGTATGCAAGCAGCCAGGGAACTGCTCAAATGTCGGGGAAAGAGTGAGCGTTGTCGCGCGTCGCACGAACGAAGGAAGCCCGCGAACCGGTCTGGTTCGCGGGCTTCCTCGGTGGGTCAAGCGGAAGGGGACGAACTATTCCTTCTTCTTCTTGCCCTGCATGATCAGGATCGTGGTCACTTTGCCGTCGTCGTTGGTGGTGATGCGGGCGCCGACGCCCTTTTCGCCGATCTTGGTGAAGATCTCATTCTTGAGGCCGCTTTCGATGGCTTCGCCGGCTTCGGCCTTCTTTTCTTCGTTGAGCTTGCCCTTGTGGACCTTGACGCCGCTGACGGCTTCCAGGACGACTTCGTCGCCCTTCTTGCCCTTGGCGCCCTTCTTGGTGATGGAGATCTTGTTGCCGTCGACCTTCGTGATGGTGCCGCCGAAGTCTTCGGCGAGAACGAAACCGAGGCTCAAGGCAAGCACGCAAACCGCACCGATCATTTTCCGGACCATGGAACCGACTCCTGAGATGATTGTCCCTGGCGATGCCCGCCCCTCGCGTGCATCCTGTGTTCATGTCTATCCGGCCCGGCGAGCGCCTGCAAGCGCCTTTTCATTAAAGCCTGATGAAATAACCCGCGACGATTTCGCCGCCTTCCTGTTTGCACGAGTTCCCGTCGTCCGCTATCATCACCCCGAAACCGATCCACGCCCTGCCCCCGGAGGCTTCCCGTGCGCAGCTTCGAGTACCGCGACGCCAAGTCGGCCAAGTTCTGGAACATCGACCTCCAGGGGAGCAGCTTCACCGTGGTCTATGGCAAGATCGGCACGGCGGGGCAGTCGCAGGCCAAGACGTTCCCGACCGCCGAGAAGGCCCAGGCCGAGCACGACAAGCTGGTGCGCGAGAAGACCGGCAAGGGCTACCTCGAAGTTGGCGCCGGCGCCGCCCCCCTCTCCGACGACAAGGTGCTGGAGCTGGCCTTGTTCGACGACCCCGGCGACCTCGCCGCCCACGCCGCCTACGCCGACCTGCTGTCCGAGAAGGGCGACCCGCGTGGCGAGTTCATCCAGACGCAGCTCGCGCTCGAAGACCCGTCGCGCCCCGCCGCCGAGCGCAAGAAGCTGCAGACGCGCGAAGCCAAGCTGCTCGCCGAGCACGGCCGTGCGTGGCTGGGGCCGCTCGCGGAGTTCCTGCTCGACCAGCAAGGGACGAACGAGTACACCCCGAAGAACGCCTTCCAGTTCGCGCGCGGCTGGCTCGACCATGTCCATGTCGGCACCCTCACGGTCCCGTTCGCCCGCGCCCTCGGCAAAGCGACGCAGCTCCGGCTGGTCAATGATCTTGTCATTGAAGCGGAGCAGTACGCTGAGGACGCCGAAGCGGACGACGACGACGGCGACACCCCCGAAGGCGAGCATCCGGCGTTCGCCACGCTGTCGCAGTCGGGGCAGTTCATGAACCTGCGCAAGCTCCGCCTCGGCGAAGCCAGCGAAGGGGAGTACGCCGGCAGCTGCCACATCGGCCTCAGCGACATCGTCGCCCTGCTCAAGCACATGCCCAAACTGGAGGACGCCCAGCTCCTCATCCACGGCGTCGACGTGAAGGCCCTTTTCTCGATGAAGACGCTGCCGCACCTACGCGTGCTGCGGCTGTACCACACCCAGGCCGTCCCGCTCGAGGTGCTGGCGAAGAACCCCGCCTTCGCCAACCTGGAAGAACTCTACGTCTACCCCCACGCGCTGGAGCCTGGCGACGAGCCGTACATCAACCTGAAAGGAGTGGCGGCCCTGTTGAATTCGCCGCACCTCACGAAGCTGACGCACCTGGAGCTGCGCGCGAACAGCATGGGGGACGAAGGCATCGACGCATTGATCGCTTCGGGCCGGCTGAAGCAGCTCGAACACCTCGACCTGATGCACGGCTGCGTCACCGACAAGGGGGCGATCAAGCTGGCCGCCTGCCCCGATGTGAAGCACCTGAAACATCTCGACCTGTCGTACAACATGCTGACCAAGGCCGGCGAGGACGCGTTGAAGAAGACCGGCGTGAACGTGAAGCTCGGGCACCAGTACAAGCCCAGCGCCGATCCCAACTTGCAGGAGTACCTTTGGTCCGGCGACATGGAGTGAGGCGCTTTCGCTGGCGCGTCCACGCTGCTTGTGCGGCCGCGCGTTCGCCCGTAAAATGGCGGCATCCCCTCGCACGGAGACCCAAGCGATGCACACCGTCAAATACGTCCACTGGCAGGAAGACGGCGCCCATCTCGGCTACTTGCAGGACTACCCCGACTACTGGACCCAGGGCGAATCGCTCGACGACCTGATCGACCACCTCAAGGACCTGTACCACGACCTCGACGGCGGCCTGGTGCCGGGCGCCCGTAAGGTCGGGGAGCTGGTTGTGCCATGAAACGGTTGGACCTGATCCGCGCCCTGGAGAAATGCGGCTGCGTCCTGTCGCGGCATGGCGGCAAACACGACTGGTATCGGAACCCCACAACCGGCGTGACGCAAGCGGTCCCCCGGCACCGCGAAATCAAGGAGCCGCTCGCACGCCGCATCCTGCGCATGCTGAGCAGCCCCGACGACGCCGACGCGCAGCACTCCGACGACGCGTGACCTTGCAATGCCTGCAACGCGAACGTGGCGTGTCGAAGTCGGATTTCATTGCCCGGAGGATCGCAGCGTGCCGGCGCCTCTGGTGATCTACGTCGATGTCGATGACACGCTCGTCCGCAGCGTCGGATCGAAGTTCATTCCCATCGGAATCGTGGTCGATCATGTCCGCGCCTTGGCCGCCGACGGAGCGGTGCTGTACTGCTGGAGTTCGGGCGGAGGCGAGTACGCTCGCGCCGTCGCGGAGAGCCTTGGTATTGCCGGGTGTTTCGTCGCCTTCCTGCCGAAACCGCTGGTGATGATCGACGACCAAGCCACGAGCGAATGGCGGCGCCTGCTCCAGATCCATCCCACCCAGTGCAGCGGCTGGACCGCCGAGCAGTATCGCCAAGCCATCGAGAGCGGTGGCTTGTGAGCCCGAAGCGCGAAGCGAGGAACGCCGCGAAGCGGCGCGGGTCGTTCCTCGCTTCGCGTCGGAAGCCAGGACACGAACGCGATGCCTCACACGCCGGCGAGGCATTCCTCGCTTCGCGCTTCGGGCTCACGGGAGATCCATGCTTCGCCACATCGTGATCGCCGACCCGGACAGCAAACGCTGGCTCGCTTACGAGCGAGAGCTGCACGACTTCGCCATCGACGTGGCGGTCGTGCCGTGGCGCGACGTGGTGCTGCAACGCGGCAACCTCGACCATCTCGCGGCGTTCGATGCGCCGGCGTCGTTGCGGCTCGAATCGTATGGCCGCGACTTCGAGATCGTGAAGATGCTGCTGCAAATCGGCAGTGATGATGGCGGCTTCGCCGGCCTGGCGCCTCGCAAGGGCTGGCTCGTGCGGCCCGGCTTGCAGGAGCGCGGCTTCGCCCAGGTGCTGCTCGGCCTGAAGCAGTCGTTCGACGCGATGCCGCACCTGCGCCCGTCGGCGTGCCCGCTCGCCATCCGCGAGATGTTCGACAAGACCGCCACGTCGCGCCGCCTCGCCGCTGCCAACATCACTACGCCGGCGACCGTCACGCCGCCCGAAACGCCTGACGAACTGCTCGACAAACTTCGACAACAGCGCTGGCGCACCGCCTACGTGAAGCTCAACGCCAGCGCGGCCGCGATGGGGATCGTCGTCGTGCATCCGCTCGATCCGGCGCCGTGGGGCGTCAGCAGCATGGTCCGCCTCGACGGCGAATGGCACAACACGCGCCGCTTGCAGCGCCTCGACGGCGCTGAACTACGCGCCGCCCTGGCGTTCCTGCTGCGCGAGGGCTGCATCGTTCAGCAAGGCGTGCCGCTGGCGCAGATCGAAGGGCACCAGTTCGACTTGCGCGTGGTGATGCTGCATGGCGAGCCGGCTTTCACGATTTTCCGCCTCAGCACCGGCCCGATGACGAACCTGCACCTCGGCGGCGGTCGCGGCGACCACGACCGCTGCCGGGCGGCGATCCCGACGCGGCATTGGCTCGACGCGCTGGACCTCTGCGCCCACGCCGCCCGCCTGCACCGCAGCGACGTGATCGGCATCGATGTCGTCTTCGACCGCGCCAGCCTGCGCCCGTCGCTGCTGGAGCTGAACGCCTTCGGCGACTTCTTCCCCGGCCTGGTCGACGAACAGGGCCGCAGCGTCCACCGCCGCCAGATCGAAGCGATGATAACGCATGGAGCCTCCGCGACGCCATGATGCGGCAGGCGCTGCGTCCGCCGCAAACGCTTCGCCGTCCTGCATTTGCTGCGATACGGCTGCGAAAATCCCGCAGCGGCGAGATGGGGCCGGTTCCGCGTCCCTATAATGGCAGGATGTTCCTTCTTGTTCGGGGTGCTCGATCATGAACCCGCTCCGCCCGATCCGTCGGCCCTACCTCGTCGCCGTCGTCCTTGGCACCGCCTTGGCGGCGCTGGGCAGCGCCGAGACCGCGTCGGCTTCCGAGTCGATCCCGCCGCAGGCCATCACCAACCTCAGCCGCTACTGCACCGTCTGCTGGAAGAACGCCCGCCTCCCCGTCGACCAGTGGGGCGACTGCACGCAGGAAGTGCTCGCCCGGCTGCTGCAGACGCTTCCCGGCGCCAGGTGGCTGCAGGCCCTGGCCCACGAGACCGAGGAGCGCCGCGAGCTGATCCGCGCCATCGACGCCGTCAAGAAACGGCACCAGCGCCAGCGCGGCCGCACCCAGAACCTCAACGACGCCGTCCTCGACGCGCGCGACGCCCGGGACCGCCGACGCGCCGACGACCACGAAGCCTGGCAACAGGCGGCGCAGGAGCTGCTCAGCGAGCGTCAGCAGCACATCCTGCAGCGCTTCTGCGAAGGGCACGAGGTGGCCGACATCGCCGCCGAACTGGGCGTCCCGGCGGAGCGCGTCAGCGACGAGAAGTACAAGGCGATCCAGAAGCTGCGCAGCCGCTTCCTCGCGCACGCCGAGTCGAACGGGTAATGCGCTTGGGCCGAGGCGCCTGGCCCGTTTCGCGGAAAAGGATGAATCGTCCGAGCCTGAGCGCCAAGCGAAGGGGGATTTTCCTTCGCTTGGCG
>JAYSSW010000068.1:0-5137 GCA_043720335.1 Planctomycetia bacterium | reverse complement strand
CGTTCGCCTGGATCTTCGTGTTCCTGGCCGTTTTCTGCCTGTTCTTCAACACGGGTCCGACGAACACGATCCTCGCCAATGTGACCCACCCCTCGGTGCGGGCGAGCGGGTTCGCGCTGAACATCCTCATCATCCACCTGTTCGGCGACGCGATCTCGCCGCCGATGATCGGCAAGATCGCCGACCACTACGACATGACCGTCGGCTTCCTCGTCGTGTCGTTCGCGATCCTGCTGGGCGGGCTGTTCTGGCTGGCCGGCATGAAGCACCTCGACCGCGACACCGAAGCGGCGACGACCTGGAAGTGACAGGGAAACGAAAACGCCGTCGAAGAGTTCGACGGCGTTCCGATCGGGTCCGCGCAGGGTGTGTTTGAAACCAGGAAACTCGACGAGACGTCATGTGAACCTAGCGTCGGTGCTTCGGCTGCGATGCGTGCGTCATTTTTTCATGGTGCGTGGATCATCGGAAGGATCCACGTAGTTGATGATCCAGGGGCCGTCACCGTGGAACTGGACAATGGTTTCGCCCTTCGCCCAAACGTAGTGCTTCATGCCCGCAGGCCACGTCCCATAGGTGCCAGTAGGAAGCGCCTTGCCTTTGGTCGTGTCGAACTTGTCGCCCATGCCGAAGTTGAACGTGCCTGCGACCACCGTGACTCGTTCGGCTTTGGGATGTGTGTGGGGCGGCAGTCGGTAGCCGTCGGGGATCTTGATGCGGAACACGAACGGACCCGGTTTCGCTGGATCGCCTTCCAAGACAGCGATCTTGGCTCCAGCTGGGAGCGAGGGGGGCCCATCCTTCCATACCATTCCGTCAGGGAGGTGCAAGCCAACCCCAGCGTACATCTGGGCGGCATCTTGCGTAGGGGCGGGATTTGCGGAGAAAATGAAAACGAACGCGAGGAGGGAGCTTCGCATATTGGCTTCCTATGGTTCGATGCGTTGTGCGGCGCGTTGAAAACGAAAACGCCGTCGAAGAGTTCGACGGCGTTCCGATCGGGTCCGCGCAGGGTGTGTTTGAAACCAGGAAACTCGACGAGACGACTACTTGGCAGTGATCTTTTCGAGGTCTTTGACGATGGCGGCCACAGCGGCGGGATTGAAGTCGGCCTTGCGGAAGGAGTGGTTGGCCTCGACCTTGCCCTTGTTGTAGAGCAGGACGGTGATCTCGGCGTCCTTCGCGAGGTTGTAGCCCTTGGGGCCGGCCACGTTGTCGATGGCGAAGACGGTCTTCTTGACCCCCGCCTTCTCGGCGAAGGCCTTGGCCTGGTCGCCGATGTTTTCTTCGTCGCTGAGCATGATCACGAAGCTGTTGATGCCCTTCGTCTCGTCGATCTTCTTGACCAAACTGGCCAAGGAGTCACTGGTGCCACGGGCGAAAACCGCGGCCACAGCGCTGCCACCGTACTGTCAGACCAGGCAATGCTTCTTGCCAGCTTGTCCCCCCGTCAGATTCAACGGGTGGAACGGAGAAGGCCTCCCCCCAACGGGGATGCCCGACTTGAGAGCCTCGCCTGCCACGGTGGTGCCCAGCACCAGCGCGACGACGGCGAAAGCTCCCACGGCGAAACGTTGTTTCATCGTGGTACCTTTCTTGCGAAAAAATGTGGAACTTGCGCGGACCACTTCACAGCTAGGTGTACCCTGAATGGACGCGGTTGGGAAGCCTCCCATTCATATTTTGTTGGCGGACGACGCCGCTGCCAGCCCCCATTCAAGCGATCCTCACCACGCCTGGCTCGCCCGCGCTCCCTTCGATTTCGATGCGGCGCGGCGAAAAGCAGTGGATCACCTCGGCGTTCGTCAGCAGGTGCGACGACACTTTCGCCACGCGGAACTCCGAGGGCGCTTCGGCCCACGCGAGGGGCAACAGCAGCTGGTCGGCGGAGTGCTCGTCGATCCCCATCGGCTCGGCGTTGAGGAATGCGCGCGCCTGCGCGACGGCTTCGTCGGCCACGTGCTCGGCGGGCTTGCCCTTCTCGCCGAGCGCGAAGAAAAGCGTCGGCGTCGGCTGGGTGTCCAGTTCGATCGCGACGAAGCTGCCAGGGCCGCCAGTCCAGACTTGCTGTTCGACCGCGACGTGCAGGCCGAACGATTCGAGCGCCCGTTTCGCGTGCTTCGCCTGCCGCGCGGCGATGTGCTCGGGCAGTCCCGCAGCCGCGCTGATGACCGTCGCCGACTCGACCCGGCTGGTCGTCAGGCCACGGAATCCTTTGATCGTCGCGGTCGGCTGGACGAAGGCGCGGATGCAGCCCCCACCGCGCGGGTAGAAGCCGGGGCGGTCCATCTCGACGCGGAGATGGATGCCGACCTCACGAAGATGCGACTGCCAGGTGCTCTGCAGGAAATGGAAGCACGGGGCGTGGCTGACGTGCGTGCCTCCTTCGATCGTGATCTCGCTCGGCTCGCTCGCCAGCGCGAGCGGCAGGTAGACCGTGTGCAGCACCAGGGCCGTCGCGCCGGCGGTGCGGATCGGGAAACGGTACGCGCCAGGCTTCACCTCGCCCGGCTCGAAGACGAGATCGACGCTCCCCAGGCTCGCCCCGCGCAGCGTCGCGCCGCCGACCTCCGCCGCCGCCTGCACGCTCATCAGGTGTTGCGGCTGCAGGCCAGGCTTCGCGCGCCCGGCGCGGATGTTGCGCAGATGGAACGGCTGCCCGGTCAGCAGCGAGAGCGCGAGGCTGCTGCGCAGGATCTGCCCGCCCCCTTCGCCGAGGGCGCCGTCGAGTTCAATCATGGAGGCTTCCAAGGGTGAATGGCATTTCGACGCGCGGCACACGGACGACATTCCGTGAACCGGCGTGGGACGCGACGCACCCCCGGCAAGCCGGGGCGAGATGACGTTGCGCGTCTTTCTCTCAAGAGAGCCGAAAGGGCGTGGAAGTTCACGCGAAAAATGGAATTCGCTCAGGGACGCTTGGCCCGAACCGCAGGAAGCGTCGCTTGCAAAGCGAGCGGCACCGAGCGGCCTGACCGGACCATCTCTTCGAGATTCGCCTGCTCAAGATCGATGGACGACAAAGCGCGCACGTTGCGCAGGACCAGCAGCCGCTGCACCGATTTGGCGTCGTCGTCCTGCTCGAAGGCGCGCTGGCCGAGTGATTTTTCACGTTCCATCCGTCCGCCGATGAGGAGGAATTCGCCCGGCGCGAGGGCGACTTCCCAGCCCAGCTCCGCGTATTTCTTGTGGGCGCGCTCGATCTTGAAGGTCCAGTTCGAGTCCTCGGGCGAGGGGCGGAAGGGGAGCAGTTGCTCGCCGTTCTCGACCTTGGGAACGAAGCTGAGCTTCGTTTTGCCGTCAGGCATGAGGGTGGGCACCAGGTCGAGGCAGTAGCGCGACTGGTCGAACTCGGCTTCGATCTTCTGCCCGCCGAGGACCACTTCGTAGCTCGTGCGGCCCAGGACCGGGCCGAGATGGAGAGGCTGTGTTTGGCCGAGAGGCATCATCATCACGCTGGGGTTGCTGCAGCTCCGCTTCGACAGCAGCAGGTTCTGGAACCCCTCCGGCGGCGCCCCGATGAGCTGCCCGACCCGCAGGCCGTTCTCCTCGAGCACGGCGCGCTTGTCGAGCGTGACGAACTCGTCGGTGTGCTGCCAGACTAGGCGGTTGATGTAGGCGTCGTCGAGCGGTCTCTCGATCAGCGCCACCTCGATCATCGCGTGCTCGGGGCTGGCCTGCGTCGGCGGGCGCATGCGCTTCATCCACCCGCTCGGCGTCGCCTGCTCGGAGAGCAGGCAGCCGGTCAGGCAGGAAAGCAACGGCAACAGAGCCAGCCAACCACGTCGTGGCACGATGGTCCCGCTTCGCATGACAACGATCTGTTTCTGGGAGGGCAGGGGAGATAGCCTCGCATCGACAAGGAGTCAAGGCCAATTCTTGTCGCAGCCCACGCCGATTTCATTATCATTCTCATCACGGTCACTCGCCGGATCTCACGCATCGGAAGGAATTCGCATCATGCTTCCAGGAATGTTCGACTTGTCGGGCAAAGTCGCTCTCGTCACCGGCGGCAGCAAGGGCTTGGGCCATGCGATGGCGCGCGGCTTCGTCGAGGCCGGCGCGGACGTTGTCATCTCCAGCCGCCACGAGGACGAGCTGAAGGCGTCGCTTCAGGACATCCTCAAAGGCACCAAGCGCCAGGGCGTCTACGTCGTGGCCGACATGGGCAAGCGCGAGGACGTGCGCCGCCTGGCCGACACGGCGATGAGCGCGATGGGGCGCGTCGACATCCTCGTCAACAACGCGGGCACGAACATCCCGCAGACCATCGACACGATCACCGACGACGACTGGGACCGCGTCATGGAGATCAACCTCAGTTCGATCATGGTGCTGACGCGCGCCCTGGTTCCGCAGATGAAGGAGCGCAACTGGGGCCGCATCATCCACATCTCGTCGATCATGGGGATCGTCTCCAAGAGCGGCCGCAACGGCTACTCGGCGACGAAGTCGGCGCTGATCGGCTTCGCGAAGGCGAGCGCGCTCGACCTGGGGACGTTCAACATCACCGTCAACTGCCTGGCGCCGGGTCCGTTCCTGACCGACCTGCCGGGCAAGCTGCTGTCGCCGGAGGAGAAGGCGAACTTCGCCAGCATGACCGCCCTGAACCGCTGGGGCGATCCGAAGGAACTGGTCGGCCCCGCGCTGCTGCTCGCCAGCGACGCCGGCAGCTACATCACCGGCGAAACGCTCGTCGTCGACGGCGGCTACGTCTCGCGCTGAACGCCATCGTCCTGCCGGAGGAGCCGCCATGCTTCGCCTGGTCGTCGCGTCCATCGTGGTTGCCGCATCGGCGCGGGGTGACTCCGCGCTGCCTGGGGATGCCAAAAGAACGTGTCGCGACACGGACGTTGCACCACGATAGCAAGGGCCGCCTCTCAACGTCTTCACCTGCAATGCGCCGAAGTGGAGGGAGTTCCCGTGCCCGCCGAGCGCATGCAGCGGTCGTTCGCCTGCCGCGACCTGCAGTGACCTGCAGTGACACGCCTCGCGCGGTCAGGAATGAGGCACTTGGGGAGCCAAGTTCGACGTGGCCTTCTGCCCCGGAGGGGCAGTGGAGTGTAGCCACGGGTGGAGCGCAGCGCAACCCGTGGAAAAGCGTCGCGCGCGGGATTTCGCCCCGGCAGGGGCGAGA
>JAYSSW010000067.1:0-2398 GCA_043720335.1 Planctomycetia bacterium | reverse complement strand
GCGAGAGCCGTCCCTCGCTGCGCATCGGCGAACGGGACACGCCGCAGCTTGTCATCGTCGCGCGTGCTGCCTCGCTGGCGCTTCGGGCTCAGAACGCTGCCACGCCTCGCTGCGCATCGGCGAACGGGACACGCCGCAGCTTGTCATCGTCGCGCGTGCTGCCTCGCTGGCGCTTCTCAGACGCTGCTCGCTGCGCATCGGCGAACGACATGTGCCGCACCACGCTGAACGTGATCGGCGACCTGGCGGCGGCGACGTGCGTGGCGCGGTCGGAAGGCCACGAGCTGATGCAGCCCGCGGCGACTTTGAAGAGCGAGAACTAGTGCGCTGCCACGCGCCGAAAGATGGATCGTCCGGGCCCGAGCGCCAAGCGAAGGAAAATCCCCCTTTGCTTGGCGCTCAGGCTCGGACGAGGCGACGGGCCGCTACGCGAACGCGGCTTCGAGGCGCGTCGTCCCGCCGGAAGGCTGGCCGACCGCGCCGAGGAACAGCGAATAACGTCCCATCGAGGCGTTCTCGACGGTGTAGATCTGGTGCGGCAGCGGCTCGCTGCGGTTGACGCGGAAGATCACCGAGAACTGCGGCCTGCGCGACGTGTTCGCAGGACGCGACCGGACCCGGTCGAGCTGCGCCTCGAAGCAGCGCTCGCCGTCGCGGAGGACGAAGGTCTGGCCGATACGCGGGAGGAAGTCTTCTGCGCGAAGCTCCGCGAGCGGGACGGCGGGGCTGGCTCCGAGGGAACCGGACCAGTCGCTTGCGTGGCCGGCGCCTTCGGCGAACAGCCCCGCCACCCCCAGCGCCGTCAGGTGGGCGAAGAACGCGCGGCGCGAAGAGACGGGTGACTTGTCCATGATTCGCTTCGATCCTGGTGGCGGGAGTTCGGGACGGCACACGGGAACCTACCGACGATTGTTGGTTGCAGCGCCGTCCGCGTCAAGCGAAAAAACCGCAGGTACGCGATTTCGCGGAGGCGGCTCGTCAAGGCTCGACGCGCTTCAGCTTCAGCAGCTGCACGCCGGCCGCCTGCTTGCCCGCGAAGTCGGCGGGGCGTTTCTGCTTGCCCTGCGCCATGCAGATCGTCAGCTGGCCCGCTTCCCACTGGTAGATGCCGCGCTCGCGCACCCCTTTCTTCAGGCCGAAGACGTAGTGGTAGTCGAGGGTGCGCGGCTTGGCGGCGGGATCGAGGTCGAACTCGATCTCGTCGTAGGTCTTGCCGTTGTCCTTGAAGACGATCTTGTCGTCCTGGAACACGACGTCGACCTTCTTGAACGCTTCGAGCGGGATGTTCCTGCCGTCGACCTGGGCCAGCGCGACCTTCCAGGTTCCCTGCATCTTCCTGCGTTCCTTCTCCACGTCGTCGCCGGCGTGCGATGCGACAGCAGCGGCGAGGATCGCGAAAAGGGCGAGGGACAGTCGCGCGGGCATGGCAGCTCCTTCACGCAGGATCGGTCAGGGGGTTGTCCCGTCCATGATCCGCAGCGCAGGGCCTTCACGCAAGGGGCGTGATGCGAGATTCGCCGATTCACGGCCTCGCGAAAGCGCTGGACAGGGCTTCGCGCACGCCTTAGAATTCAGGCTCTCCTACCCTCGACCCTGCAACCGGGGTGAACCCATGCGGACGGCGAACCCGCCGCGAACGCGACGGCTGGGCGTGGTGCTGCTCGTCGTGCTGGCGCTGCTGGCGCTGTTCTCGGCGGTCGCGCTCAGCTTCGTCCTCTACGCCGAATCGCAGGCCAGCGCTTCACGGCTGTCGGTCCAGGCGGTGCAGGGAACCGGGCCGGACGCCGACCCGGAACTGCTGCTCGCCTACTACCTCAACCAGCTGCTGTTCGACGCCCGCGACGACGCCAGCGGAGTGACCTCCGCGCTGCGCGGGCACAGTTTGATGCGCTCGATGTGGGGAGCTCCGTACGAGTTCGGACCCAACAACGCGCTGCTGCTGGGCAACAGCACCGTCGCCTTCAACGGCACGGGCCGGCTGCACCAGACCTACGACGCGGCCGCCCCTTTCGCGCTGCGAGGCCAGGACGACCACCGGCTCATCAACTACACGCACTTCCCCGCCGACGGCTTCCTGCGCGACCCCGAACGCCTCGGCCTGCGCAGCGATCCCGCTTCGCCGCGCGGCGCGTTCTTCGGCGGCTTCAATCCCCCCTACACCTACCCCGATCTCAACAACCTCTACCTCGCCGCGATGAAAGCCGACGGCACCGTGACGACGCCGTCGTACCATCGCCCCTGGCTGTTCGGCCCGCTCGACCCCGGCAACCCCCACTGGACCAGCCCCGAAGGAAAGTACCTGCTGCTGCGGCCCCGACCCGCCGAGCATCCCGTGGTCAATGGCAAGCCCGGCTTCCCCTTCCCCGACGACGCGACCGGCGACGTCAAGAACACCGTC
>JAYSSW010000066.1:0-5141 GCA_043720335.1 Planctomycetia bacterium | reverse complement strand
CGACCACCGGCGGCAGCGACTGCCACGGCCCCGGCGCCCCGCACCGCGCCGTCGGCGCCTGCAGCATCAGCCGGGCCGAGCTGCAGGCGGTGCGCGAGAAATGCAACTCCGCGACCACATCGGTTTGAAATGGACATGAACACAAGCCCCAGGATGAGCGAAGCGATTCCTGGGGGTCGATGAACGGCGTCCGCGCTTCGGAGGATAGACGATGGTGTTCCGTGCGATCTTCAACAAGGTCAAGCAAGCGCTCTCCAAGACGCGCGGGCTGTTCACCGGCATCTCCGAACTGTTCGGCTGGCGCGGCCGGGTCGACCAGAAATTCCTCGACGAGCTGGAGAAACGCCTCTACCTCGCCGACGTCGGCACCTTCGCGACCAACGAGATCGTCCTGCGCGTCAAGCAAGCGTACTCCGACAAGGAGGTCAGCGGCGACATGCTGATCTTCGTCAAGGAACAGCTCAAGTCGCTGCTGACCGCGCCGAGCCAGGGGCTGACCTACGCCCCGTCGGGGCCGACCGTCGTGATGGTCGCGGGCGTCAACGGCGCGGGCAAGACGACGTCGATCGCCAAGCTCGCCAAGCACTGCAAGGACCTCGACAAGAAGGTGATGGTCGCCGCCTGCGACACGTTCCGCGCCGCCGCCGTCGAGCAGCTCACCATCTGGAGCGAACGGCTCGGCATCGACATCGTCAAGAGCCAGCAAGGCTCCGACCCCGCCAGCGTCGCCCACGACGCCTGCGAGAAGGCGAAGGCGCGCGCCTTCGACGTGCTGATCGTCGACACCGCAGGTCGGCTGCACACGCAGCCGCACTTGATGAAGGAGCTGGAGAAGATCCGCCGGATCGTGACGAAGCAGATCCCCGGCGCCCCGCATGAAACGCTGCTCGTCCTCGACGCCACCAGCGGTCAGAACGCGATCCTCCAGGCCGAGAACTTCAAAAAAACGGTCGACTGCACCGGCATCATCCTCGCCAAGCTCGACGGCACCGCGAAGGGGGGCGCCATCTTCGGCATCAAGCAGAGGCTCAACCTCCCCGTCAAGTTCGTCGGCCTCGGCGAGCAGATCGACGACCTGGAGCCGTTCGACCCCAGCGAGTACGTCGAGAAACTGTTCGAGGAGTAGAACCACCGCGAAGCGAGCTTGGCGCGGCATGATTCGTTTGCTATGAGCCTGCCTTCCACGAACCCGAATTCCGGCGTGCAGGAGGCGGTCATGAATCGTTGGCTTTTCACGTTGGGGGCGATGGCGGTCCTCGGCGGCGCCCTGTCGCACACCGCGGCGCAGCAGCCCGGCACGCCCGGCCTCAACAACCCGTTCGCCCCGCCCACGAACGGGCAGGGCGCGGTCCTCAAGCAGCCTTGGATGGACAACGCGCCGCCACCGAACGGCTCGTACCTCCAGGGCGTCTTCGAGCAGTCGCCCAACGGCCAAGGCTTCCCCGCGAACCCGGCCAGCGCGATGCACCCGGCGCTCGCGGCGCTGCAGCCTTCGCAGGCGGCCGCGATCAACCGCGACATCGAAGTCACCCCCGCGCTGGGGCCTTGGATGGTCTGCATGACGACCTACCTCTCCGACGACGCCCCGCTCAAGGCGCGCGAGATGGCGACCATCCTCCGCCGCGACTACAAGCTGCACGCCTACGTCTTCACGCACGGCGCCGAGGAGAAACGCAAGGAGTACGAGCGGCTCAAAGCACAGATCGAGAAGCAGCGCGAGGCCCTGCAGCACTTCGGCCCCGACGTCGACTGGCGCGGCTCGCGCATCAAGGTGATGAACCTCAAGGAGCAGTGCGGCGTCCTCGTCGGCGGCTACCGCGATCAGGAAGCCGCCGCCCAGGCCCTCAAGCAGCTCCGCAGCCTCGATCCCAAGCTGATCGCCAAGCTCAACCCCGGCCTGCTCGACGTGAAGATGCACGCGATGCTGCAGGCGACCAAGGACCAGGCGCCCCCCAGTCTCGACCGCATCGAGATGAAGCAGGGGAGCGCGGAAGCGATCTACATCAACCCGTTCCAGCGCGCGTTCATCGCGCCGAACCCGACCATCAAGCGCGAGACGCCCAAGGACGGGCCGCAGTTCGACATGGCCGACCTGAAGAAGCTGAACGCCGACGAGACCTTCAGCCTGCTCAAGAACCCGAAGCGGTTCACGCTGGCGATCAAGCAGTACGAGACGCCGACCTCCTACGAGGGGCGCGACGCGCCGGCGGCGGCCAACATCTTCTCCACGCTGAAGATCTTCAAGAAGACGAACCAGATCGACTACGCCGCCGAGAACGCGCACGGCTTGGCCGAGGCGCTGCGCAAGAGCGCGCTCAAGCTCGAAACCTGGGTGCTGCACACGAAGTACGCCAGCATCGTCAGCGTTGGCTCGTTCGACAACGTCGACGATCCGCAGCTCCGCACCATGCAGGACTTCCTCAAGGACCGCCCGCAGCTCCAGCTCGTGCAGACCTTCCCGGTACCGCTGCCCATGCAGGTGCCGCGATAGCGTGCGTTGATTCGGCTTTGAAACACGAGCGTCCGCAGCGGGAAGGGGTGGCCCTGCTGCGGACGCTTCGTTTCATTTCGTCGAGAACCACGCGTTCAGCATCAAGCGAAGCTCGGTGTCCTCGTCGTGCGGGCCGTGGCAGCCGTGGGCGAACAGGAAACCGAGCAGCATCGCGCCGAAAGCCAGCCAACGCGCGGCGGCTAGGATGCGCTCGACGGCTTCCGGCGTTCCTGGCCGGCGCTTCAAGTGCTGCGTCATTTCTTCAGCTTCTCCTGGAAGAACGTCGCGGTCTGTTCGAGCGTCTTGGTGAGTTTCTCGCCGCCCCAGCCGTGGCCTTCACCTTCCATGACGACAAGGTTCGCCGACACGCCGACCTCGCGCAGCTTCTTCGACATTTTCTCGGAGTGCTATGCCGACCCGCGTGTCCCCCCTGGAGGTGCAGGGCCGCGATGGTGGTGCACCACTTTCGCATCGTTGGGTTCTCCGCGAAGTTGAGCGGGGGAATTCCTGGTTCACTATGCGAAAGCGTCGGCCTGGAAGCAATAAAATATCCGACGTAGCCAACCTCTCCATCGGAAGTGCCCCATGCCACAGGTCTCCATCGAGCAGGCGTTGTTCACGCGCGAGTCGCAGAGTTCGCCGCAGCTGGTTTCGCGTTCGCCCGGTTTCCGCGAGGAATGGCTGCCGATCGCGCGGTCGCTGGTGCTGGGGTTCGGCGAAAGGCCGCCCGGCGTGGCTTGTCCGCACGCGGTGTTCGCCTGCCCGCTGAACCGCGAGAGCGTAGCGGTCGTGCAGGTGGCCGACCTGCCGAACCATTCGCTGCAGGAGCCGTTGGGCTTCCATTTCCTGGTCGTGGACCGACGCGACTACGAGCATCTGTTCGGCGACCCGTTTGTGCTGGCGAAGCAGCTCCCCGCGACATGGGACCTGTCGGAAGAGGTGCCGACGCTACTGATGCCGCGCGAGCCACAACCGCAACGCACCATCACCGATGTGCAAGCGGTGCTGAAGCGCGTGAAGGCGTCCGCCCTGCGCGACGACGAGGACCCGGAGGCCCCCGACTTCCAGCGGACCATCGTGAACTCCGAAAGCCCCGCATTGCTCGGCGGCGTGCAGGTGCTGGTCGATGGCGGCCGGCTCGTCTTCGAGCGCCCAGCCGGCGATCTCGATCTGGTGACGGGGCTTTGGCTGCTGCTGCCGTACAGCATCCGCGCCAAGGCTTGGCCCGCCAGCTTCGCGTTCAACGATGCGATCCGCTTCGACGTGATCGTCGTGCCTAGCTTCAGCCTCGTCGACCTGACCGGCTCGACGACCGAGGATCAGGCGGCCGACTATCCGCAGGGGAGCTACGAACTGGCCTTGCAACGGGCGGCCGAGTCGGGGACGCAGCAGGACCTGGAAGGCGTGTTCGCTCGCCGCAGCAGCAACGAGGTGCTGCGCTTCGCCATCGGCCTGGTGGCGGTGCTGGCGGTCATGATGATCGTCGCCCAGTGGCTCGGCTCGTGGGAGGAAAGCGAGCGCACGCAGCGTTCCAAGGTCGCGGCGGCGGCCGGCATGGTCGCGGTCGGCGATCCGTGGACGGTGCTTGGCATCAAGCAGTTCGGCGATCATCTCTGGATGCCCCAACAGGAGAAGGCCGGTGACTGATCCCGTCGAACAGGTGCTGGCCATCCCGACACGCGTGCTGCACGACGCGGGCCTGTTCCACGGGCTGACGCTCGACGTGGCACACTACGCGCCGCGCCTGCTCGCGGCCGAGCATTTCCGCTTCCTCCCCAGGCCGCAGGCGGAACTCGATCCGACACACAAGCAGCTGATCCCGTACGTCGTGCTGTGCTATCGAGATCAAGTGTTCCACTACCAGCGAGGCAAGGGGACCGGCGAGAAACGCCTGCTCGCGCTGCGCTCCGTCGGCGTCGGCGGCCACATCAACCCCATCGACGCCCAGCCCGGCCAAGACCCGTACCGCCAGGCGATGCAGCGTGAACTGGAGGAAGAAGTCGAACTCTCGACCAGCTACGACGAGGAATGCCTGGGCTTCATCAACGACGACCGCACCCCCGTCGGCCAGGTCCACCTCGGCATCGTCCACCGCTTCACGCTGCACGAGCCGACCGTGCAGCGCCGCGACCCGACCCACGCCGAAGCCGGCTTCGCAGCGGTGCGCGACCTGTGGACCCGACGCGACGAGTTCGAGACGTGGTCGCAGTTCGTGCTGGAGGAGTTGGTGCGAATCGAATAACATTCGCACTCTCTCGATTCTTCAAGGAGTGCATTGGATGAGCCAGCTCTTCGACACCATTCGCAAACTGGTCGAGGAAGACAAGTACATCATCGGACAGCACGCTTCTGAACGACTGGAACAGCGTGGTATCATGGAATGGCAAGCTGTTGCGGGCCTTGGGGACGGTGAGCTGATCGCGGAACGTCCGAATGCATCTCCGAATCCAACTGTCGAAGTGCGCGAATTCATGCCTGATGGCACTGAGTTCAAAGCGGTTTGGTCCTATCTGCGTCAAAGCGGCGTTGCCAAGCTTGTGACAGTCCATTTTTTCAACAGGAGTTAGCCATGCGAATTCCCGGGGAGCGAATCAAGCGGACGCGGCTGATTCAGACGGATCGGTACGTCGTTGCGGTCGAGGTCGAGATG
>JAYSSW010000065.1:0-2399 GCA_043720335.1 Planctomycetia bacterium | reverse complement strand
CCACGAAAAAAGCGTCGGCGCGATTTCCATCGCGCCGACGCTTTGTCGTTCAAGGCAGTCGCCGATCAGTCGCTGATCGGGTAGCAGCAGCATTCGGCGCTGACGTTGCCGGTGATGTTGCAGACGTACTGGCCGTTGACGATGGTGCAGCAGCACTCGTCGTAGAACTCGTCGGTGGCGGGGCAGTAGAAGATCGTGCCGGGAGCGACGGTCGGCGCCACGGTGCAGCACGACTCGGTGCAGCACGACTCGGTGCAGCACGACGACGAGGTCGGCTCAGCGGTCGGCGTCGAGCAGCAGGCGGAGGGCGACTTCTCACTGTGTGAGCAGTTGAAGCAGAAGCCCGACGGGTTGTACAGGTGGACGATCGCAACGCCCATGACCAGGGTCAGGACGCCGCCAGCGAGCAGTTTCGTGAACATGGAAGAATCTCCAGGAACAGGGGTTTCATGAAAAGCGATGAAGGCATCAATGGTTGACGGTAGCGTTTTGCCGTCGATGCGGCAAGACGGACGCGCGGCCTCTCAACACGTCCAGACACAGTGCAGGACATGGAGCGGCGGTGGCTCGCCTGGCGCCGGATCGACGCGAAGAAGGGCGAGGACGCCATGCACGCCAACCGATTCACCGCCCAGCAGTGGCAACAGCGCGGCGACCGCGTGCGGGTCCGCCAACGTGTCGTCCGGCGCCTTCGCGTGCAGCGGCTTGTGCTCGCAGCACGTCTTCGCAGGCGGGGTCGGCGCAGGGGGTTCCTGAGACGGCTTCACCGCCTCCTGGCAGCAACAGCAGCACACCGGGCTGATCTCGTCCCGCGGCTTCACGCTCGACAGCACGCGGCAGCACCAGCCGGTCGGCAGGACCAGCAGCACGCTGCACAGATGCACCAGGGCAACGAGAACGACGGTTCGCATGACCCTGCATTATTCGGCGAAACACCGACGCAAGTCAAGCGCAATGTCGGCCCTACACCTTGCGGTGCGTGGTGACGGCCTCGAAGGTGCCGTCGGCGAGGGGGACGAGTTCGTAGTCGCCGAACAGGCTGGGGGCTTCCTTCTGCATGATCTGCAGCACCTGCACGGCGAGCTTGCGGATCTCGGTTTCGGCGTGGCGGCTGCCGCGCAGCTCGATGAAGTGCCGCAGCGCCCGGGCGTTGGCGGTGACGAAGATTTTCGTTTCGGTCGCGTTGGGGAGCACGCTGCGCGCCGCTTGCCGGGCCAGCTTGCGGCGCAGGGTGCGGTCGGGTTCGTCCTTGAACGTCTCCTGCAGTTTCTCGGTCAGCTGGATGTACGACTGGTGCGCGTGCCGGACCGCTTCGACCCAGATGGCGTGCGTTTCGGGATCGTTGGCGATGCAGTCCGGTTCGACGTACTCCGCGACCGACTCGTCGACGTAGCGCTGGCTCAGCTGGGAAAATCCAAAGCCGGCCCTGTGTCGGATCAACTCGTGGGTGAGAGTGCGGGAGACGCCGGCGAAGACGAAGTTCCAGACGGCGTGTTCGAGGACGGAGCCGTGGCCTACTTCGAGGATGTGGTTGAGGTAGGCGTGGTTGCCGCCGGGGCGCGGCTTGGCGAACGACATGTAACAAATTCGGCCCGCCACCTCGGCGAGATGCTCGCCGGCGACCTCGGTGTCGGTCTGCCAACGGACGCCGTGGTCGGCGAGGAAGCGGTCCAACTCCGGTTCGCTGACCGTCTGGCGCCCCACCAGGTAGACGGCCGGGTCGCGGAGGATCTTGACGTCGTGGGAAGCAGAAGCATCGGCGGCCATGTCTTCATCCTTGAAGTTCGGAAAGAGCCTTTTTCCCACTGCAAGCCAGCCGCGTCAAGCCGAACTCAGGCGTCGCCGCCGTCCTTCAACTTCGCGCGCAGCGCTTCCAGCTCCTTCGCCAGCTCCGCGATCTTCTGGTCGGCGAGCTCCTTCGCGCGGATCGCCTGGTCCTTCGCGCGAATCGCCTGGTCCTTCGCGCGAATCGCCTGGTCGCGGTCCTTGAAGACTTTCGGCACCGCGTCGAAGCGCTTGCCATCGGGGCCAATCAAGCGAAGCTCGCCGTCGAACTCGAAGCGGACGCCCAGGCGCGGGCTGGTCCAGCCGTGCATCGGGTCGATCTCCAGCAGTTCGCCCTCGACGCGGCGCCAGCCGGTCAGGCGGACGCGGTCGGGGTCGTAAACATAGTACTCCTCGACGCCGTGGGCCTCGTAGAAGAGGAACTTCAGCGCCATCTCCTTGGCGCGGTTGCTGGGCGACAGGATCTCGAACACGACCTGCGGCGCGATGTCGCCCTCGTCCCACTGCAGGTACGAGCTGCGTTCCCCCTTGGGCCTTCCGAACGCGACCATCGTGTCGGGGGCGGCGGAGATGCCCGGCTTCTTCTCGACCGGGTACCACAGCAGGTCGCCGGC
>JAYSSW010000064.1:0-10851 GCA_043720335.1 Planctomycetia bacterium | reverse complement strand
ATCGCGGGCAACTTCCTCACCCTCCAGGACGCCTCCAAGCTCTACGAGAAGGTCGCCGACGGCACCCTGCTCGGCACCGGCTCCTTCCGCGACGAGTTCTTCCGCCGCATGACCGACTGGAAGACCAGCGACTCCGAACAAATCCCCTTCGGCGAAGGCATCTTCGGCGCCTTCCGCACCGTCGCCCTGGAGGAAGCCGCCCGCAAGCTCAACACCACCACGGGCAGCAGCGCAGCGGTCAACCTCGCCAACGCCTTCGTCGCCCAGATGCGCGGCGTCTGGAAGGGGGGCGCCTACGTCACCGGCTTCGACGCCAACAACTGGTTCAAGACCAGCACCGTCGGCGGCTGGGTCGAACTGCCCTTCAAGCAGGCCGGCGTCCTCAAGCCGCGCGGCTACACCTACGGCCTGTTCCTCGAACACGGCGTCGTCCCCAAGGTCCCCGCGTCCAACTCCGCCGTCACCGCGATCAACACCGCCTGGACCAAGGGACAGGGCGAACTGCTCCGCATGGAGATCCGCGCCGCTTTGGCGACGTGGTGAGAACCCCATGCAAGCCCGCCGCCAGTTGGCGGCGGGCTTGATGATGTGAAGCAATCATCTCCTCGGTCAATCTCCCCCGCAAGGGGGAGAGGGGAGCAAGCGATATTCCTCAAATCGAGAAGTTGTTCTTCCACGAGCGGGAATTCATGCGGATCATGCCGACGCGGATCCCCTGCGGCGTCCTGCCGGGCGTGAAGGAGTAGGAGCACATCGCCCACGGCATGCCTGCGGCGATAGGGCGAAGCCGAATCCCGCTCACTCCGTCGTCAGCAGGTACACCGCGAACGACGCCAGCCAGTGCTCGCCGGCGTAGTCGCCGCTGGCGACGTGCTTGACGGCCGCCTCGGCGTGGAGGATCGCCGCGCGTGTCAGCACTTCGCAGCGCACGTCGTTCCTCGGCAGCGCCGCCGCGATGCTGCGCATGCACCACGCCCGGCTCAGGTTCAGCCCGTCCAGATGCACGATCTGCGGGTCGCTGCGGTCGGCCACGGTCGCCGGAATCAGCAGGCTCTTCGGCTCGCCCTTCGCCAAGCCCGGCAGGTAGCGGCTCAGCCACGCCGGGAACTCGTCCGCAGGCAGCACGCGGCGCATCAAGTCCGCCTCCATCAAGCTTGGCGAGAAGAAGTCGGCGCCGTCCGGCTCCCAGCGCGCCGGCGCGTCCCGGTCCTCCGCGTAGTACGATCGGCTCCGCTGCTCGATCAGCTCGCGCAGCTTGTCGTGCTTGGTCGCCTTGGCGTAGTCGTGCGCGAACGACAGGCCGAACGCGGTGCTCGAATGGACGCCGCTGCGGATCGGGTACGTCTGCTTCGGGAAGAAGGCCAGGTAGCGCGTGACGATCAGGTCGGCGAGCGGCTGCACGTTCTTCGCCCAGGCGCGGGCGTCGGCGTCGTCCCAGCCGTGCAGTTCCTCGGCCAGCTTCAGCAGCCAGGCCCAGCCATAGGGGCGCTCGAACGACTGCCGGCCCGGCTTGGAGAACGTCTCGACTTCGACGAGCAAATTTTTCGTGGTGAGGCTGGTCGCCAAGGCGGCGCGAATCGCCTTCGCTTCGGGCAGGTCGGGATGCAGCTTCAGCAGGCGGACGAGCATCCAGTGGCCATGCACGGCGGAGTGCCAGTCGAAGCAGCCGTGGAAAGCGGGATGCAGCGCCTTGGGAGTTTTCACGTCGGACTCGTCGTTGAAGACGATGCCAGGCTTGTGCGGGTACTCGCGGTGGAGGTTCTTGAGGGCGAGCTTCGCGAACGCCGACGCCTGGTCGCGGGTCATGGCCAACTTCTCCAGGGCGGGCTGCTGGGGCTGCGCCATCGGGGCTGCAAGCGAGGCCAGCACGATCACGGCCAACACATCGGCTGCACGTTTCATGGACGCTGCTCCTTTTGCGTTCAGTCTACGAGCGGAGAAAAATGAAAACGTGCGGCCACGCGAGGTTGCGGTTGGCACGCCTCCTTGATTCTGCTATTGACCGCGGCGACGAGGCTCCCCCTCCCCGTCTCGACAACTGGTTCAACCCCTTTTTCTTGGCAGGGACGCCAGGCCGATGCGAAACGACCTCAGGAAGCACACGCTGTTCGCCGCCGTCGTGATCGCGCTCGTCGGGGCGTCTTCGCTGCTGTGGCTGCGCGGCGGAGCGGCGTTGTCGCAGCCGCCCGTGCCGATGCCGGAGGACTACGCCGAGCAGACGCCGTTGACGGGGACGCTCGACGCCCAGTGCCGGCCCGTTTCGATCGTGGCGATCGGGCCGAACCGCTTCGCCTTCGCCGACTACAAGAACATCCACATCCTCGCCCTGTCGGACGACGGCTCGCCGCCGCAGATCATCCGCCCCGCCCTGATGCTGCCGCCCGGCTACCTCGCCGAGCTTCCCAGCGCCTTCGCCTCGTCCGACCTGCAGACCCCGTTCAAGCCCGCCAACGCCAACCCGACCGGCCTTTTCTTCGACGCCGACGACAACACGCTCTACATCGCCAACTACGGCATGCGCGACCTCCTCGTCGGCAAGATCAGCCCCGACCTGCGCCGCATCAAGATCGAACGCGTGCTGCGGCATCCCGCCCTGGTCAGCCCGGAGAATCTCGCGGTCAGCCGACGCGACAATCTCCTCGTCGTCGCCGACTTCGACGGCGCCGGCGTGCTGGCGTTCGACCTCGCGGGCAACCTGCTCTGGAAGCACCCGTACACCGGCACGCACGGCGTGCTGATCCATCGCGGGCACCTCTACGTTTGCAACATGGTCGACCCTGTTCGGCTCGCCAAGTTCGACCTGAAAGGGAACCTGCTTCTCGAAACCAAGCGCATTGGCCGCAGCGACGGCAAGTTCCTCTATCCTTCGACATGGTGCGCCGTGCCCCCTGCGCTGGTCGAGAAGTACGGCGGGCCGCTGCTGCTCGTCGACGCCCACCAGGGGAGCGTGACGGTGCTCGACGAATCACTGAACCAGATCCGCCGGTTCGGCAACGAGGGGCGCGACTTCCTCACCGATTCGCCAGGGAGCGACACGCCGTTCCCCGAACTCGCCCTCCCCTACGGCATGGCGATCAGCGACCGGCACCTCGCCATCGCCGACACCTACAACAGCCGGCTGCTGTTCGCCGACCATTCGCTGCGCCGCTTCCGCAGCGTCAACCTCGGCGCCATCTTCACGCTCGGCTCCGCCGCCCGGCCTCGCTACCGCGACGACCATCCCCACTGCTCCGACCAGAAGGCCCCCGACGAACTCGTGAAGCTGATGCAGCGCTGGCTCCCCGGCGACTACGACGCCCGCCTCGGCCACCAGTCGCTCTACCTGTTCCACAAGCGCAGCAAGGAGCTGCTCGCCACGGTCATGCTCCCGTTCCGCAGCCGCGACTACGGCCTGGCCAACCGCCCCGCCTTCGGCTTCAGCTTCTGCTGGGCCGCCCGCGTGCAGCACCGCGGCGAATCCTACGTGCTGGTCGGCTCCCCCTTCGCGTGCGAGTTCCCGCACAGCGTCCTCGTCGTCGACGCCAAGAGCGGCCTGTACGACTGCGTGACGATCCCCGCCGGCATGATGCTCCGCCCGATGGACGGCGACAGCGACGAGCCGTTGGAGAAGGGGATGCTGCAGCACTTCGTCGATGTGTTCCGCACGCAGTCGCGCGACCCGCTGCTGCGCCGCCGCGACGATGTTTCGCGCACCGAATGGGAAGACCATTTGGATCGCTTCTACCCCGGCCGCCGCGACGACGACCCGACGTTGAGGAAGCAGCTTTTCCACACCGCGACGGCCGGCGACCTGTACGACCGCTGGCTGCAGGGCGAGCCGATCGCGCCGACGTTCGCCTCTCTGACACGCGTATCCAGCCACCTCGTCTTCGAGGAGCTGCACCTGCTCGACCTGCTGCGCCGCTCCCCGCGCAGCCAGCCTTGACGATGAACGACACGCAGGAGCTACTTGCCAAACCAGGGCGGAGCGAACCGTTTTTGCACCAAAGGTGCTGCATAACGAAGCCCAGGGTCGCGCAGCGCACCCTGGGGACGTGAGCACCAACGGGGATTTCTACGCCAACGGCGTTGCATCACGCACTTGCAGAGGATTGATGCAGCACCGTTGGTGCAGAACGTCGATGGTTCGCGGTTTCCCAGGGTGCGCTTCGCGACCCTGGGCTTTGTTATGCAGCACCGTTGGTGCAGAAACGTCGCTTCAACATTCGCGCATTGGTCATCGATGGCAGAACCTGCGAATCAGTCGTCGCTTGCTGGCGGGGCCGCTGGCGGGGCTCTATAGTGTCGATCAGGAGAGCAGCGCGGTGCTGATCCACGACTTCCCCCTGGTCCCCTGAGCGCGCATGAACGCAACCCTGGCGAACTACCGACTGGACGGCGCGGTCGCCGTCGTCACGCTGCAGCGCGCGGACAAGCGCAACGCCCTGAGCCGGGCCTTGATCGCCGACTTGCACGCGGCGTTCGAGCGGGCGGCGAACGATCCGGCTGCCCGCTGCGTCGTCCTCGCCGCCGACGGGCCGACCTTCTGCGCGGGCATGGACCTGGCTGAGCTGCAGGAATCGCTCGACGCGCCCAAGGAGGCGACGCCGGTCTGGGACGACGCGCTGCGGCTCGCTAGGCTGTACGACCTCATCTACGCGCTCCCCAAGCCGACCATCGCGGCGGTGCAGGGGCCGGCCGTCGCCGGCGGCGCGGGGCTGGCGACTGTCTGCGACCTCGCGGTTGCGACCCCCTCCGCGAAGTTCGGCTACCCGGAGGTGCGCCGCGGCCTGGTCGCCGCGATGGTGATGCCGCACCTGCTGCGCCACGTCGGCGAGCGCATGGCCCGCTGGCTGCTGCTGACCGGCGACCTGATCGACGCGAGTGAAGCATTGCGCTGCGGGCTGGTCAACGAAGTCGTCCCCGCCGAGCAGTTGATGCCGCGCGCCTTCGCGCTGGCGCAGGCGTGCGCCGAGGGGGGGCCGATGGCGCTGGCCAAGACGAAGAAGTTCCTCCACCAGTTCTCGCGGCAGGCGCTGTCGATCGAGGCGGCGGCGCAGGCGAGCGCCGAGCCTCGCTTGACCGACGAGTGCCAGCAGGGGCTGCGCGCGTTCTTCGCGAAGCAGCCGACGCCGTGGTCGCCGGCGAAGGGATGACGGCTGAAAGCCCAGGGATTCCTATCCCTGGGGATTTGCGTCCCCAGGGACGGCTGTCCCTGGGCTTTCGACGAGTTGCTTCCGGCGCTCAGCGCGGGGCGGCGCGCCAGAAGCGGATGGTGCCGTCGTGGCCTGCGGAGGCGACGAACGACAGGTCCGCGGGAAGGGCGACAGCGCGGACGGGGCCGGTGTGGCCGACCAGCGCGAGGCGGTCGGTGCGAGCGCTGTCCATGACGCGGACGGTGCCGTCCCAGCTGCCGCTGACGATGAGGTCGAGGGCCTGGTTGACTTCCTTGCCGAGCGTGACCTGGCGGGCGGTGGCCAGGCACGACACGGGCTGCGTGTGGGGGCGGAACGAGTGGACCAACATCGAGGCGGAGACCTCGTCGTCGTCCTTGGTGACCACGGCCCAGAGATTGACGGCGTTGTCCTGGCCGCCGGTGGCGAAGGTTTCCCGGCCCGACGTGCGGATCCACACCGCCGTGTCGACCGGGCCCATGTGCTGGGCCAGGCCGCGCTGCGGGACCGGGATGCCTGACTCGGCGACCCAGAGGTAGGTGAAGCGGTCCTTGCAGGCGGTCAGCAGCAGCTTGCTGTCGGAGCTGAACGCGACGCAGCGGATCTCGTCCTTGAAGGTGTCCTTGAGGACGGGTCGGCGTTCCTTCTTGTCGAGGTCCCAGAGGATGGCCTGCTTGTCGGCGCCGCCGCTGGCGAAGTGCTTGCCGTCCGGGCTGAACGCGACGCTGGCGACGCCGCCGGTGTGCCCCTTCAAGGTGCCGGTCAGCTTGGTGGCGTAGCTGCCGTCCTTCTCGTCGAAGGCGATCTCCCAGAGTTTGATTTCGCCTTCGTTCTTGTCGCTCCAGGTGCCGACGGCGAGGGTCATCGACTTGCCGGCGCTGATCGGCGAGAGGGCGAGCGACGTGACCGGCGCGGTCCCCTGGTCCTTGAGGGCGCCGAGGCTTTTGCCCGTGGCGGCGTCCCACAGCTTCACCGATCCGTCGCGGCTGCCGGAGACGAGGAGGCGGTCCTTGTTCCCCAGGGCGAGGGCCTGCACCCAGTCGGCGTGGGCCTGCACGACCTCCGGGCCGCCGAAGCGGGTGGCGTCCCAGGCGCGGGCGGTGGTGTCGAAGCTGCCGGTGACGAGGCGGGTACCCTTGGCGTCGAAGGCGACGGCGCGGACCCAGCCGAGGTGTCCCTGCCAGCGTCCCAGCTCCTTGCCGGCGGCGACATCCCAGAGGTGGACGACGGGATCCTTGCCGACGGTGGCGACGGTCTTGCCTTCGGGGTGGAAGGCGACGCCGAAGACGCCCATCGCGTGCTCGACGCGCGGGGCGGACTCCTTGGCGGCGGCGTGGTCCCAGAAGCGGACGACGCCGGACTCGACGCCGGCGCCGCTCTCGGTCCCGCCGGTGCAGAGCGTCTTGCCGTCGGGGCTGAAGGCGAGGGCGCTTACCGTGTGGTACTTCGTCGGCACGGTGCTGCGCTTCTTGGCGGCGTCCACGTCCCAAAGGACCACGCCGCTTTCGGCGCCGGCGCTGGCGAGCGTCTTGCCGTCGGCGCTGAAGGCGAGGGCGTTGACGGCGGCGGCGTGCTCCTTCAGGACCGCCTGCTCCTTGCCCTTGGCGAGATCCCAGAGGACGACGGTCTTGTCCGCGCTGCCGGAGGCGAGCAGGTTCGCGTCCTTGGCGAAGGCGAGGGCGTGGACGGCGGCGGCGTGGACGGCGAGTGTTTTCGCGGGCGCCGTCAGCGAGACATAATCGCTCTTGATCGCGGCGAGATCCCAGACGCGGACGACCTGGTCGGCCCCCGCCTCGGCCAGCGTCTTGCCGTCCGGCGAGAACGCGACGGCGAGCACGGGCAGCTTGGTCCCTTGCAGCGTGGCGCGGGCCTCGCCTTTCTCCAGGTTCCACAGCTTCACCGTGCCGTCGAAGCCAGCGGTCGCGGCGGTCTTCTGGTCGGGGGAAATGGCGACGGCGGCGACGGTGCTCCGGTGGCCTTCGAACAGGAACTTCTCCCCCTGGACCTGCCCCCAGAGGTAGCGCCAGTCGAAGCTGCGCATCTCCGGCTCGCGTTCGCCGCTGCGGTTGAGCGGCTGGGAGACGAGCGCCTGCCGGCCCTGCAGCGCGTTGCCCGACTGCGCCGCCGCCTCGGCCTGAGCCATGAAGCCCCGGTAGAGCGGGGCGCGCAGCGGTTCGAGGTAGAATTTCTGGTAGAACTGGTCGAGCTGCGCCTTGGTTTTCTCGTCGAGCTTGTCCAGGTCCAGCGCGCCGTCACGGCGCTGGAAGTAGCCGCGCGTGATGGCGAAGGCCATGGCGGCGGCGAGGAAGACGAGCGGGACCATGATCCAGAGCGTGTCGAGGACGCGGGTCGTGCCGAACGCCTGCTTGCGCTGGTCCTCGCCGTGCTGCTTGGCCGCCTGCGCCAGCGCGTCCTGCGACAGGCTGACATGGACCTCCTTCCGCCCGCCGATCCAGAGCTGCTGCAGGTCGAACAGCCCGGCCTGCGCCGCCTTGTCGACGACCTTCTCGACCGGCTCCTTGCCGGTCCACAGCTTCTTCAGCTCGCCGGCGCCGACCAGGTCGCGCGTCGCGGTCCCGTCGCTGCGGCAGTTGACCATGCTGGCGATGAGCTTGTGCAGCGCCTTCTCGGTCGCCGCCGAGAGGCGCAGCCCGGCGACGCGCTTGCGGTACAGCCCCACGAGCGCCGCTTCGACGCCGCCGAGCTTCTTCAGGTCGGCGGCCCGCAGCACGCCCGGCCTGCCCGCGTGCTTCTGCGCCAGCAGCGCGGCGGCCGCCTGCGCCAGCGGCAGGGCGCTCTGCTGGTGCTGCTCGGCCAGCTTCAGCGCCTCGGCGGCGATCTGCTGCGCGAGGCCGGTTTCGCACGTCAACTGGTACTTCGTGAAGGGGGACTCGTCGCTGCATGGGATGTCGTCGCGGTTGGTCGGCCAAAGGACCGCGTCCGCCAGCGCCGCCTCGCTCATCGCCTCCAGGTGGAACTCGCGCCACCCCTGCCGCGCCGCCCCGCCGGGGAAGCTGCCCAGCAGCTGCCCGAAGAACTCGAAGCGGACCACCAGCACCACCTTGCAGCGGGCCGACGACTGCGTCAGTTTGGCGAGCATCTCCAGCGCGCGCTGCCGCCTCGCCTTGTCCGCCGACGTTTCGACCTCGGTGACCTGCTCCTCCCCCTGGTCGATGGCGATCACCAGCTCGAACGGAAGCGCAGCGGTGATCGCGGCCAGCGCCCGGGCCAGCCGGTCGGTGTCGTCGAGCAGCGCCAGCCAGAGCGACTCCACGCCGACGGCGTCCACCACTCCGCCCATGGTCGGCGTCGCGCTGACGGCGCTGCTCGACGCCGCTCCCGCGTGCTCGCGCAGGATCGCAGGCAGATCGACCGACACCGTCACGCCGGCGGGAGTCGTGTACGAGTACGGCTGGGCGCAGAAGCTGCACAGGGCGTCGGCGAACTGCCCGACCAGGTCGCCCGTCGCGCGCAGCACCAGGACCGGATAGTCGGCTTCGCTCGCCGCCAGGTCGTCCGGCGTGCGGTCGCGCAAGGCGCGGTAGCCGACGCTTTCGCTCTCCAGCAGCGGCAGCACGCCGGCCTGCAAGAGTGATGTTTTGCCCGACGCCGCGCCCCCCAGCAGGAACACGCCACGCGTCGCCGGCTCGTCGAGCAGCCGCGCGAAACGCAGCGTCTCCTCCTCGCGGCCGAAGAACAGCGCCCGCGACTCGGCGGTGTACGACTCCAACGGGAAGTAAGGCTCCGGCGGCAGCGGCGGGAACACGGTCACTGTCTCGTCCGGCAGCGGCAGGCCGCCCGCCACCTCCACCGCCTGCACACGCGGCGGGCAATGCGCGTTCAGCCCCAGCGCCGCCATGCCGACCTCGTCGCGCACGTCACGAAGAACCGTCGCCAGCGGTTTCCGCGCGGTCAGGAATCCCGCCAGGAAGTGCGTCGCGATCTCGGCCGCCGTCGTCGCCTTCAGCGGCGTGGCGCTGGCGACGACGCCGTTGAACCGGCCGACCGCGTCTCGCACCAGCGACGCCCAGGCCGTGGCCGCGTCGCCGACGCCGAGCAGCAGCACGATGGGGTCGGGGCTGCCTTCCTTCGCTTCGCCGATCCACTCCTGCAGATCGGCGAGTGAAACGGGCCGCGCGCCGAAGCGCAGCGAGGCCAGCTCGAAGCAGCTCAGCACGACCAGCACGTCGGGGGACTTTCTGCGCAGCCGGCTCGCCAGGCCCGACTGGAAATCGACGAACTCCGCCCCCGGCGTCGCGGCGAGCGCTGCTTTCTGGTCCGCCGTCAGCGAAAGGTCTTCGTCGAGCGCGACGAGAAGCGTCGGCATTTCAAGGAACGGAGCCTGCCTCAGCGGATTGACGCGGCGGCCGAGCGCGAGGGGGAACCGCTTGCCCCAGAACGCCGCCTCGCCGCCGCCGCCCGCGTGGAACGTGTGTTCGTCCGGGGGATTCGGATAGACGAGGTTCCAGGGAAGCTGCTCCGCGTCGCCGACGATCTCGAGCGCGTCGATGCGGTTCGCTTGTTCCGCCGCGACGAACCAGTCGTGGACCGGGTGGGCGCCCCCTGCGTCGAGATGGAACAGGCTGCGATAAAGCGTATGGCCCAGCTTCGCCAGCTCGAACGGCGACGCGGCCAGACCGGCGGCGGCGAGGTCGCTGGCGACTTGCAGGAAGCGCTCGCGCTCGCTGCCACTGAGATGGATTGGCTCGAACGAGGCGGAACCCTCGGACCACAGGATGGTGACACGATCCGCCCGCTGGACGACTTGGCAAACAAAACGAGCCACCGTTGACACCTCGGCTGAGAGAGTGGGATTGCTTTGAGTCTGTCGCTTCGCGTGAATCAACGCCCGCAAGCCCCAGGATGAGCAACGCGATTCCTGGGGGTTCCGACCCCCACCAATCGCGTTGCTCATGGTGGGGCTTGGCGATGCGTCATTTCCCGCGATCCGGCCCATGCGCGAAGCATGCGATTGATTTATGTATTAAACTCAGGACAGGGTAGCGTTCCGAGACTCACCAAGATGGATGGACTGTGAACAACTACGCAGACTGCCTGGATTCGCTGGTCGCCAACCTGCACGCCGACGGGGGCTGGGGCTACGCGCCGGGCCAGCCGCCGCAGCTGGAGCCGAGCTGCCTCGGACTGCTGGCGATGTCGCTGGAGCCGGCCAAGCACGCCGACGCCATCACGCGCGTCCGCAAATGGATCGAGCAGGCCGCCCAGCCCGACGGCAGCTATCGACCCCTCAAAGGCCGCGACGAGGCGATCTGGCCGACCTCGCTCGTTCTCTTCGTTCGCGCCGCCCTCGGCGAGCCGGTCGCCGATCTGCAGAAGACCACACGTTATCTGCTCGGCGTGCGCGGCACCATCCAGCAGAAGACCGAGCAGGGCGAGCTGCACGACATCGACGTTCAACTGTGTGGCTGGCCCTGGGCGGAGAAGAATTTCTCCTGGGTCGAGCCGACCTCATGGGCCTGCCTGTCGCTGCGCTACGTCGGCCAGGGCGACCATCCGCGCGTCCGCGAAGGCGTCACGATGCTCCTCGACCGCGCCATGGACGAAGGCGGCATCAACTACGGCAACCGGCTCGTTCTCGGCCGCATGACTGAGCCCATTCCCACGCCCACCGCCGCCATGCTCCTCGCCTTGCAAGGGTATTGCCACCCGCGGATCGACGCCGCGAGGGACTATCTCG
>JAYSSW010000063.1:0-10862 GCA_043720335.1 Planctomycetia bacterium | reverse complement strand
ATCGCTTCGCTCATCCTGGGGCTTGGGATTTCTGCTCCTTGTAGAATGCGCCCATCTCCTCCTCCTCCCAGGGAACACGCGCATGCCCGCTCGCACTTCGTTCGATCTCGCGGTGCTGCCCGGCGACGGCATCGGCGTCGATGTCACCGCCGAAGCCGTGAAGGTGCTGCGGGCCGTGCAGGACGCCGTCGGCGGCTTCACGCTCAACCTCGTCGAGCATCCCAGCGGCGCCGACTGCTATGTGAAATCGGGCGACGACCTGCCCGCAGCAACGCTCGCTGCCTGCCGGAAAGCCGACGCCGTGCTGCTGGGGGCGATGGGGCATCCCGACCTCCGCAAGCCCGACGGGACCGAGCTGACGCCACAGGTGACGTTGCGCGTGCAGCTGGACCTGTACGCCGGCGTGCGACCCTGCCGGCTCTACGCGGGCGCCCGTTCGCCGCTGAAGAACATCAAGCCGGGCGACCTCGACCTCGTCATCCTGCGCGAGCAGACCGAAGGCCTGTTCGCGTCGCAGATGGGCGGCATCGTCCTGCACGACGACGTGGCCACCGACACCCTTGTCATGACCCGCCCCGGCGTGCGCCGCATCTGCGAGTTCGCCTTCGCGCTGGCGAGCCGTCGGCAGCGCTTGAAGACAGACGCCGTTCGCAAGGTGACCTGCGTCGACAAGGCGAACATCTTCAAAAGCTACGCCTTCTTCCGTCGCGTGTTCCAGGAAGTGGCCGCGACGCATCCGACGATCGCGAGCGAGTGCAACTACATCGACGCGCAGGCGCTGCACCTGGTGCTGAAGCCCGGCGCGTTCGACGTGGTCGTCACGGAGAACATGTTCGGCGACATCCTCTCCGACCTCGCGGCCGGGCTGGTCGGCGGCATGGGGATGGCCCCCTCCGGCGACATCGGCGACCGCCACGCCGTCTTCCAGCCCGCGCACGGCACGGCGCCCGACATCGCCGGCAAGGGGATCGCCAACCCGGTCGCCGCCATCCTGTCGGCCGCGATGCTGCTCGACTGGCTCGGCCGCCGCCACGGCCAGCCCTCGTTGACACTCGCCTCGCAGCGCATCGACGCCGCCGTCGCGCAGGTGCTGGCCGAGGGCAAGTCGCTTCCGCCGGACCAGGGAGGCTCCGCCAGCACGCGCGAGCTGGGCGACGCCGTCGCGGCGGCGGTGCGCGTCGTTTAGCCGCGACGCGCAGCAGTGCGCGGCCACGGCGCCACTCAGGGGGAGCTGCAGCACGCTGAGCCCGAAGCGCCAAGCGAGGCAGCACACGCAGCGGTGCAGCGCGCCGCCGTCTCCCGTCGTCCGATGCGCCGAAGCTCGAACTGCCCGATCCGGGAGCCTTCGTAGACGGGCCGTTAGCAAGGTGGTCACGGAGCCGAGCAACGCGGACGTGATGGAGGATTCGCCGCTTGCTCCGTCCGAGTTTCCTGTGTATCTTGGCGTTCACTCGGAATCCTTCGTCCGAGGGTTGGTGCAGTTGCAGTCAAGCAGCCTGTAGTGTTTCCCGTGAAGGACTCCCTATGGTCGCGAGTGCGCAAAACCATGCGTGATGTTTCCTTCGACGATTGGTTCACCATGCTCACGGGACACGCTGACCCGCTTCCGTGGCAGCACGACCTGGCGGCGGCGTCGATCTGCCGCAGCCAGCTGGTCCGAATCCCAACCGGTCTCGGCAAGACCAAAGGGGTTCTGGCTGCCTGGAGCTTCCACCGCCTCTGCGGCGAGGACAACCTGTGGCCTCGACGGCTGGTCTGGTGCCTGCCGATGCGCGTGCTGGTCGAACAGACGCAAAAGGTTGCATGCGAGCTTGCGGAGCGCATCCCGGACGCGCACCGGCCGACCGTCCACGTCGCGATGGGCGGCGCGGACGCGGGCGAATGGTCGCTTTCTCCCGAACGTCCCGCGATCATTATCGGCACGCAGGACATGCTCCTGTCGCGCGCGTTGAACCGCGGCTACGCCAGTGCGCGGGCTCGCTGGCCGATGGAGTTCGGCCTGTTGAACCACGATGCGCTCTGGGTCATGGACGAAGTGCAGTTGATGGACGTCGGGCTGGCCACCTCGGCCCAACTCCAGGCGTTTCGCGACGAGGACCGCGGGAAGAGCCTCCGGCCTTGCCATTCCTGGTGGATGAGCGCGACGCTCCAACCCGAATGGCTACGGAGCGTCGACACCGCCTCGCATCACGGGAATTGGATTCACGATCCTTGCGTGGTCGCCTCCACCCAGCGGAGTGGTGAGTTGTGGGACATCCGCAAGTCGCTGACGACCGAAGCCATCGGCCCTGGCGATCCTGCGGGGCTGGCGAAGCGAATCCTCGCGGAGCATGCCGACGTTCCGGCGGGCGACTACGGCCGAATCACCCTCGTCATCTGCAACACGGTGAAACGAGCGTGCGAAACCTTCAAAGCCCTTCGTGATGCAGGTCGAGCCGACGGGCTTGAGCTGGTCCACAGCCGTTTCCGACCCGCCGAGCGCGAGGGGTGGCGCGAGCGGTTTCTGTCGCGAGAAGCCTGCAAGCCCGGAGTGGACCGGATCATCGTGGCGACCCAGGTGGTCGAGGCCGGAGTCGACCTGTCCGCCGGGTGCCTGATTGCCGAGTTGGCGCCTTGGGCCAGCCTGGTCCAGCGATTCGGACGCTGCGCACGCTACGAAGGCGGCGGCGGCAAGGTCGTTGTGGTGGATCGAGGGCGTGACGAGGCCAGTGCCGCACCGTACCATCCCGAAGAGCTGGAAAGCGCGTGGGAGGCACTCCAGCAACTGGCCGGCCAAGGGGTCGGGATCGCGGCGCTGGAGGCGCACGAGGAATCGCTGAAGCCGGAGACGCGGGACCGGCTGTATCCGTTCGCGCCCTCGCATCTGCTCCTGCGACGGGAGTTCGACGAGCTGTTCGACACGACCCCCGACCTGACCGGAGCGGACCTGGACATCAGCCGATTCATCCGCTCCGGCGAGGAACGCGACCTGCAGGTCTTCTGGGTCGTTATCGAGAAGAACAAGAAGGGCGAGAAGCTGAAGCGGCCTTCGGACGATCGACAGCCGCAGCGGAAAGAATTGTGTTCCGTGCCCTTCCTGAAGGCCCGCGACTGGCTTTGCGAGAAAGACCACTCGAAATTGAAAGCCAGCAAGCGGGCCTGGGTATGGGACTGGATCGACGGCGAGTGGAAGCCAGCGACCAGGGAGACTCTCTACCCGGGCCGTGTGGTTTGCGTGGCGGCCGACAGCGGCGGCTACTTGATTGAACGCGGCTTCTCTCCTGGCGACACCACCCCCGTTCATCTCCCCGATTTGGAGCGAGTCGATCCCCAAGCCGCCGAGTTCGGCGAAACTGATAATCAACAGGACGGCGAGCAGTCGAGCTTCACGGAATGGAAGACAATCGCCTGCCACACCATCGAAGTGGCCGCGCAAGCCAAAGCCATCGCGACGGAAATCGCTCTGTCACCGGAGCTTCAGCAGATCGTGGAGCTTGCCGCGTTGTTTCACGATTGGGGCAAGGCGCACCCGGCGTTCCAGAACATGTTGCGGAGAGAGCGAAAAGATGCGGAGCAGTTCAAGTCGGTCCTCCTCGCCAAATCGAAGCAGGTCAAGCCCGCGATTCGTGCGAGGTATTTCGCCGGCGCGAAAGACACCGATGAGCGCTGCGGATACCGCCACGAACTCGCCAGCGCCCTGGCGCTGTTCGCGATTCTGCAGACCTACGCGCCGCAGCATCCGGCACTGCTTGGCCCGTGGTCGGACGTGCTCGCCAAGCTGGGCAAGTCGCCCGTGCCCACGGAGCCACCGCCGGCGCCATCATCCCTGGTGCAACGGCTCCTGGAATGTTCGCCGGAAGCGTTCGACCTCGTGCTGTACCTGGTCGCCAGCCACCACGGCAAAGTGCGCGTCGCCTTGCACGCGGCGCCCAAGGACCAGGAGTATCGCATCAAACCAGGCGACCTGAATGGGCTGCCGATTCGTGGCGTCCGCGAGGGGGACCGGCTGCCGTCGGTCGTGCTGATTCCGGGCGAGCCGGCGGTGCCCGAAGTCACGCTCACCTTGTCGCCAGCCGCCATCGGGCTTTCGGAACGGACCGGGATCAGTTGGCGGGAACGATGCCTGGGCCTGATGGAACGCCACGGGCCGGCGGGCCTGGCGTTCCTGGAGGCGATCCTGCGCGCCGCCGACGTCCGGGCCTCGCGGCTGAAGACCAACGATCCCGCCCTCGTCTCGGAGGCCAAGACATGACCGTCGAACTCCACACGCTGGACGGCTGCTCCCCGGCGCCGCTCGCGAATTATTTGAAGGCGCTCGGCATCCTCCGACTCGTTGGCGAACAGGCGGACACCCAGGCCCGTGGCTGGTGGGACGGCGAACGCTTCCGCCTGATGACGAAGCTGACCAGGGAAGAGCTGGAAGCGTTCTTCCTCGAGCGCTACGCACCGACGCCGATCTTCAACCCGTGGGGTGGAAGGTCTGGATACTACGCTGGTTCGCCTGAGAAAACCGCGCGGAATGCGCTCGCGGTTATCGAAGAGTCAACAACTGATCGCCTTTCAAAGTTTCGAGCGGCGATTTGCTTGATCCGTACGGCCATTCAAGAGGGGGGCGGCGATAAGCCAGACTCGGAAGAATCTAAGACCACGATGATTTCCCGCATTCGCTTGCGTCTGCGTGGTGCTGGATCAGACTGGCTTGATACGGTTCTCGCAGACCTCGGCAGTTCGTTCCGAGGCCCTGCCATTTTGGGAACAGGAGGCAATGAGGGCAGCGGGAGCTACACCGCTGCATTCTTGGCCGCAATTGTTGAGTGCGTCGTCAGGAGAACTTGGAACTCTGCAATTACTTCCAGTTTGTGGAGCGATGGATCAGATCGGGATTCGTGGGATGGCAGTTTTCAGCCGCCGACCAAGGATGGTTCGAAAAAGCCCAAAAAAGAAGCCGTTGCGGGTCCATTTCGGCAGTTTCTTCCAAGTGGTGATGGGTCTCCTTGGGATCTACTTCTGGCCTTTGAGGGTGCCATCGTCATCCAATCCGGTGTAGCGCGGCGGTCGAACACCGATCAGCATCGTTTCATGACATCCCCTTTCTACTTTGCACCGTTAGGCATGGGAGCGGGATCCAGTTCGGAGATGGACGAGTACGTTCTGAACAAGGGCCGGAAGAATCCTGGTCGCGGCGAACAGTGGTTCCCGCTCTGGAGTACACCCAGCACATTTGCTGAGATTCAACGCCTCTTCAGGGAAGGGCGTTGTTCGGCGGGGCGTCGAGCCGCGAAAAACCCTCTCGACGCCGCAAGGGCGATTTGCGGACTCGGTGCATCTCGCGGGATCAGTTCATTCCTTCGCTACGGCTACCTACAACGAGACAATCTCGCAACGCACTTCGCTGTGCCGTTGGGACGTGTTCGCGTTCCTGAAAACCTCAAGGAAAACAGAGCGCGATTAATCGATGATCTCTCCGGCTGGCTCGACCGCGTCCATCGATTGGCACGGAAGAAGAATGCCCCAGCAAGACTCGGCATTGCTTACCGTCGCCTCGCCAACGCGGTCTTCGCCGCGTTGACCCACGACCCCACGCCCCCGCGCTGGCAGGCGATTCTTCTGGCTGCTGCCGACATCGAGTCGATCCAGGCGACCGGCACGGCGATCGAGGCCCAACCCATCCCGCCGCTGCGACCGGAGTGGGTTGCCGCGGTCGACGATGGCAGCGCCGAAGTACGACTCGCACTGGCTCTGGGAAGTGCCGCAGCGGACTACTTTCGGAAAAAGCCCATCGATCCGGTTCGTGCCCACTGGTTGCCACTGGAGAGGGGTGCCTGGCGGTTCAAGACCGCCGACAAGCGACTCGTGAACGATCCCCGCGTCGTTGCGTCGGGGCGCGATCCGATCCGCGACCTCGGCGCCCTCGTCGAACGACGTCTCATGGAAGCCGGCATGAAGGGCGAGCGCCGCTCGCGGCTGGTCGCGGCGCCCGGCTGCGGCGCTCGGCTGGACGATTTGGCATTGTTCCTCAGCGGCTCGCTCGATCTCGACCAGTTGCTCGGTTTGGCTCGCGCCTTCATGGCGCTCAAGTGGGATCAGTGGTCGCCGGATCATTGGTTGCGAACCGAGGCAACGTCCGAGATGCCGGAGGAAATCTGGCTGGCCGTCCGCCTCGCGTGCCTTCCCTGGCCGCTGGAAGGGGACAGGAACATCCCCGCCGATCCGCGCGTCGTTCGGCTCCTGTCGTCCGGCGACAGCGGTCGCGCCCTCGAAGTGGCGCGAACTCGCCTGCGTTCCGCTGGCATCCGCCCGCCCTATCACGCCGGCGCGACGGATTCCGTGTCGGCGCGGCTCTGGGCGGCTGCGCTGGCGTTCCCCATCACGCGACATGATGCGTTGCGTGCCGCTACCATCCTGGACCCTTCGATGAAAGGATCGCTCCATGCCTGATCTCGACCTGAGTGAACTCGACAAAGCCAGCCGTCTGCTGATGACCGTTCCGCTTCGGCCGGTCCAGGGGGATCGCTTCCAGCCGACGGGGTTCCCCAGTCTCGGCGCTTCGGACTACACCAAGCCAACCGGTATTCGGACCATCCTGGTCGAAAGCGCCCAGAGCATGGCTAACCGGCTGGAAGCAACGTGTTGGGATACGAGCCAGAACAAACCCATCGATGTTCTCGCGGGGATCAGTCACATCACGGTGATGAGCAAGAACGAGTTCTTGACGGACTCCATGATCGAGGCCCATCGACTCAACAGCGCCTACATCGAAAAGAGCGAAGGCAATTTCTTCGCATCCGTCTTGGCGAAGGAGATCGGAGTTGACAAGTCTCGTCCCATCGACCGCTCCAAGTTTCTGAGCGCTCTGTTCAAGTACGACATCGGCTGCCTCATCCACGGTGTTTTCCTCGAATCGCTGGACGGCAGATTGCGCATTGCCCGTGCGCTATCGTCGTTCATCGAAGCGCGAAATGTCGATATCGCCGCTTCTGGCGGAGTGAAGAATGACCGAATTCAGGCCACGAAAGAAGAAGGAAAGACTTCCAAGGAAGGCTTCGGCAACGTCCCCTTCGCGCGCGACGAGTATGTTGCCGAGCGCATCGACTGCCACATCAACCTCGACCTGGCCCAGATCCGTGGATACGGGCTGGAGCCGAGGGCGCAGAAGCTGCTGATCCTGCTCGCGCTTCATCGCGTGCGGAAGCTGCTCGATGGCGACCTGCGTCTGAGAACGGCCTGCGACCTGGAGCCGGTGGACCGGGACAACCTGATCGCTTCGCGCCCGCAAGGCTTCATTCTGCCATCGCTCACCGACCTCGAAGCGGCCGTCAAGTCGGCCATCGCCGCCTGCAAGGAGTTGATGGTTCCCACCACGGTGACGTTCGAGGACGAGTTGAAGAAGGGCAAGGACGAGAAGAAGAAGAAGAAGGGGGACGCTGACGACGCTGACGACGATGGATCCGACAACGATTCAGACGACGAATAGGAGCCTGCCGTGCCGACACTGAAACTGCGGTTTCCCGGCGGGCGCTACCACGCCACGCCGTGGGGGCACCACGTCAATGAAGGCCTGATCGAATGGCCGCCCAGCCCCTGGCGGCTGCTCCGGGCGCTGGTTGCCTGCGGCTTCTCCAGCCAGGGATGGACGGAGATTCCCCTGCATGCGCAGCAACTCATCGGCAAACTCGCAGGTGTGCTGCCCTCGTACCGGCTCCCCGAAGCAAGTGCGGCTCACAGCCGCCATTACATGCCGTACATCGAGGGCAAGAAGCAGAACACGACGCTCGTCTTCGACACCTGGGCCAATGTCGGTGAAGGCGAGTTGCTCATTCGCTGGCCCTGCGAACTGAGCGCTGACGAGACCGCGCTCCTGAGCCAACTCGCAACTTCGCTCGGCTATCTCGGGCGCAGTGAAAGCTGGGTCGAAGCGGAACTGATCGCGGACAATCCCTCGATCGAGTTCAATGCGGAACCGCATCGCGAAGGCGAGCATCCCGGCCGGGAGTTCGAGCAGCTGAGCCTGATGGCGGCGATTCCCGCCGAGGAGTACCGGCGGTGGCAGGAAGACCAGGTGAAGGTCGCGCTCGACTCGTTTCCGTTGCCGGAAGGAAAGAAGAAACCCGCCCCCAAACTGCTGAAAGCTCGCGACCAGGCCGTCGCTCCGTATCCTCCCGATCTGCTGTCGTGTCTGACGAAGGACACGGCGTGGTGGAAACAGCATGGCTGGTCGCAGCCGCCGGGATCGCAACGCGTGCTCTACTGGCGGCGAAGCGATTCGTTGCAGGTCGGGGCGCCGATGCAGCCGAGGCGGCCCGCTTCTCCGCCCGTCGAGTGCATGCTGCTTTCCTTGACGACACCGAGCGGCAATCGATCCGCTTTGCCGCCCGTAACGCGAACGCTGCCTCAAGCGGAGCTGTTTCATCGTGCGATCATCTGCCGCGCTGCGAACGGGGAGAGAATCGACTGTCCTTCCTTGACGGGGAAGGATGACCGGGGAAATCCGCTGCACGACCACCACGACCATGCGCACACGATTGCACTGGATTTGGACGGCGATCAACACATCGACCACGTCCTGATTTACGCCAGAGGCATGCTCTGCGACGTCGCCCAACGAGGCATTCGCAACCTCCGACGCACCTGGACCAAAGGTGGCGTCGGCGACATCCAGGTCGCGGTGGTCGGGCACGGCGGCCTGGACACGCTTCGGCGCCTGCCTCCGCCGCTGCATCGCCCTGTCGAAGATCTGCTGGGCCCGCCGGCCGGCGCTCGCATCTGGGAGAGCGCGACTCCTTTCGTCCCGCCGCGGTTTCTGAAGCCGCGCGGCATGAACACCCTCGCTGGACAGGTCAATGCGGAGCTGGCGGCACGACGACTGCCGCAAGCGACAAGTGTCCTCGTTGACGACCTACTCACTCGCGATCTGCGACACCATGTCCGGCGCCGAAATCATGGAGGCGTCCCCCCGCCCGTCGATTTCGGCTACGGTTTGCGCTTGACCTTCTCAGAACCCATGCACGGGCCATTGATGCTGGGCTACGCGTCCCACTACGGGCTTGGGCGGTTCCGCCCAAGGAATGGCTGACACGGGAACGGTTTCGCTGACCGTGGGCTTGACCCCGCTTCCACGCGGCCATGTCGGCATGACCGTGGAAACGCGAGCCGCGGCCATCGACAGGTCCCGCATGCTTCGAAGCGGCGGCTGACCCACCATCGACCAAGCGCACCTGCCCGGCCCGCTCGGGTGGCTATGAACCTCGAAAAGCGAACATGCGGCCCCCGACGGGCGCAGCGCCGGGTTCGGCCGGGCTACTTTTCGGCTTGTCGTTCCAACAGCTTGTGAGCATCCCAACACGTCACAACGCCATCGTGCCTCGCTGTCACCAGCGTCCGGCCGTCCCTGGTAAAGGCGACGGACAGGATGTAGCTGAGCTGTCGAGGTAAGGCGACGCGCTCCTTCCCGGTCGCCACGTCCCACAGCGTGACTTCGCCGTAACCGGTGCCCGAGGCCAGGGTCTTGCCGTCCGCGGTGAACGCCACGCAATGCACGGTATTTTCGTGCCTGAGGTTGTGGAGGTTCTTGGCCGTGCCCACGTCGCAAAGGAAAACGTGCTTCGATTCCTTCTTGGCGTTGTGGTAGTTGGCCAGGCACCCGGCCGCGAGCGTCTTCCCGTCCGGCGAGAAGGCCAGGCAGTGGATGCCGTTCGCCGGGTAGGTCGAGCGCACTTTCCCCGTGGACACGTCCCACAGCGTCACGTCGCCGATCAGGGGGAAGTCGTGGGTCCCCCCGGCCAGGATCTTGCCGTCGGGGGAGAACGCCAACATGCCGAGGCCGCCGGGACCCGATTCCATCGTGGGGCCTCGCTTGCCGGTCGCGATGTCCCACGTCGTGGCGACCCCCAAGTGACTGAGCGGTTTGGAGCCGGCCTTGGTCCAGCCCGCCGCGATCGTTTTCCCGTCCGGGGAGAATACCGGGATCCCGATCGGCGTATCGTGCTTGAACGCCGCGACCTCCTTCTCCGCGAGGATGTCCCACAGCCGCACCGTATGACCATCGGCCAGGGCCAGGAGCTTGCCATCGGGGGATAAGGCGTCGACCCGGCCGGTGAGCTTCGGCAGAATCCGTTCCTTGCCGGCGGTGAGATCCCACATCTTCGCGCCGCCGTCGCCCCGGGTGATCAGGAACTTGTCGTCCGGGGTAATGCCGACGATACGCGCGCCGGGATGCGCCTGGATGGTCAACCGTGGCCGGACCTCTTGCGCGGGCAGCGCTGGAACAGCCAGGAGTGTCCCAACAATCATCCACAGGCAGATAGCTTGCTGCATAAGCGATTGCTCCGGATAAAAGGCCGAACGAGTGCTTGACGGAGCACTAGATCTTCTTCAAGTTCACCTCGACCTGCGTGGGCCGGCCGTAGGTCAGGACGTTGTGCTGCTGGGCGTTGAGGTAGTCGCCGGCGTGGAAGCGGTCGAAGCCGGCGCCATCGACGTCGACGTGCACCTCGACGGAGCAGTCGGCGTTGGCGGGGGGCTTGGGGCCGGTCAGCTCGAAGCGAAGCGGCTCGCCCTGCGCGACCAGGGCGCTGACATTGTCGAGGATCGACTCGGCCATCACGGACGATTCGGCGTCCTGGGCGGTGGTGTCGACCAGGCGGACGCGCACCCTCGACTTGGCCGGCAGGACGGTCAGGGCGGGGAAGACGATCGATCCGGTCACGGTGTTCCTGGGCATGGCGTTCAAGCCTCCACGGGGTTCAGGGACGCGCCGCGCCCCCGGAGAGGGGGCGCGGGCCAGCCAACGCCATTGTAGCCGCTTCCGGGAAAGGCTGGAAGCGTGCCGCGCGGGGAGCGGAGGTCAGGGGACGCTGAACAGCATGGAGTTGAGGCGGTGCTGG
>JAYSSW010000062.1:0-5148 GCA_043720335.1 Planctomycetia bacterium | reverse complement strand
AGATCAGTTCATCCGTCGGCTGCGCCTGGCGCACCAGGTCGGCGAGGGTGATGTCGGCGAGGCGGCGTTCCTCGCGCTGGTGCAGGTCCATCAGCACGGCGCCGATCACGCGCACCGCCAGCGTCTGCTGCAACGCCGCCAGCGCGGTCGGCACCGACCCCTGGCAGGACACGTCGAACGCGTAGGTGGGACGGATGTCCGCCAGGGTTTCGTCGAGGAAGTAGTGGAAATGCTCCACTGTGAACTGGCGGATCTGCTCCTTGCTGCTGCCGGTGCGTGCCAGGAAGATCGCCGCCGCGGTCGCCTGGGCGCCGCGAACGCCATGCTCGTGGTTGTGCGTCACTTCGGCACTGCGTTTCGCTTCCTGCAGAACCTCTTCAAGCGTGTCGTGGAAATAGGCGACGGCGCTGACCCGCATGGCCGAGCCGTTGCCCCAGCTGTTGTAAGGCTCGCGCTTCCGCAGCCCCGCCCAGCGAATGAACGAGCCGCCGAAGCCGGCGAGCGGGTAGGCGTGGAAGTAGTCGTGCAGCACCTCGACGTAGTCGCGCTGGTGCAGCAGCGCGTCGGCCACCGCGACGGTCAGCACCGTGTCGTCGGTGAACGTGCTGTCCTCGACGAAGAGGGGGAAGTCCTTCCTCTTGGCGCCCGCTCCTTCGTGGACCGAACCGATCACGTCGCCAGCGATCGCGCCAAGCATGTTCGATCCTCGCTTGAAGGTTGTCGCGGGGCGCCGGAGGGATTAGCCGCGGCCGGACTCGAACCGGCACGGGGGTTGCCCCCCAGAAGATTTTAAGTCTTCAGTGTCTGCCATTCCACCACGCGGCCGATGCGGCTTCCCAGCGAGCATGCACCAAAGCACGCAGCGAACATCCCGGCACCGACCAGGACAATATAGGCGCAGGAAAACGACCGGCCCCACCACTGCGGCGCTCACTCCCGTTGAATGGCCCGGTCCTTCCAGCAGGACCGACAACTCCGCGCACCGGCAGCGCGCTTCGATGGCGCTGACAAGTCGGAACGGCGCGCGGTTGCTCGATTCTTCAACCGGAGCTGGAAGAAGTGCCGAACTCGGCCTCCCATCCGCAACACCGCGTCGTTTTCGCGGAATACCAAGCCCTGCGCGACGCGTCGGAATTGTCCCGGTACGGCACGATCAACCAGTTCCTGCAAGCGTTTCCTGGCGACCAAGTTCAAGCGGTGCTGATTGCCCAGTACCTGGCGACGATCGAGAACCAGGGGTTGAACGTGTTCGACCCGCCTGCCAACGCGTCAACAAGTAGTGGAAGTTGAACCTCACCCTGGCGTCCACGCGTCGGCGAGGCGGCGCAGGCCGACGCTGCGGAACACGCTCGCGAAGCCGTGCTGCACCGGGTGGACCAGCCAGCGGCGCGTGACGGGGATGGCGGCCAGCACGGCGCCGACCGCGACGCCGGACAGCGTCCAGCAGATCAGCGTGAGGAGCACCCAGGCGACGGCGTGGAAGAAGCTGCCGCCGCCGCCGAACATGCCGGACCAGAGGATGTGCGGGACCAGCTCGAAGACGAGGAAGACGCTGGCGACCGTGGCGCTGACGGCCAGCCCGGCGACCGCGCCGGCGACCAGGCCCCACGGCAGGTCGAGCAGCCCGCCGCCGCGCCGCCAGACCAGCCAGATGCCCGCCAATCCGCCAATCCACCATGTCCGCAATACGAGCCCGCGGATGAAGTAGCTGGCGAAGTAGTGGCGGAACTCCGGCTTGCTGACGCGGGCCGCGCTGCCGGGGTCGAACACGTCCGCCGAAAAATCACTGTCGCCGCCGCCGACCAAAATGCTCGGCCACGGCAGCCCCAGCCAGCCAGCCGTCTGCATCATCGCGCTGTCGCTCTTCGGCGCGATGCCCATCTTCTTCGCCGCCGACTCGACGACGTTCGACCTTCCCCCCAGGTCGATGAAAGGCACCAGCAGCACGCGCACGCACAGGAACAGCAGCATCACCGTCAGCATCGCCGACACGAAGTCGCCGCTCGGCAGCGCCACCGTCGGCGTCAACTCGACCTCCGGCGTCGATGGCCTCGGCTGCGACCGCTGTGGCGTAACGCTGATTGGCGACACCATCGGCAGCGGCTTGTCCGGCGCCGGCTTCAGCACCGGAGGCTTCGGCGCAGGCATCGGCTTCGTCGCGATCGCCGCCGGCGCGCCGGGCACCTCGAGCGCCACGCGGTAGACCAGCTTCTGCCCGCCGTTGGCCAGCACCTGCACGGTCCCCTCGCCGCTGGAGCCGAGCGTCCACGCCGACGTGTCGATCTCCAGCTCGATCTTCGCGTGCTGCGGCCCGCTCACCTGCGGCGTCTGCACCCGGATCCACGGCTGGTCGGTCGTCACCTGCGCGTAGACCCATTTCTTCGACGCGGCTTGAAGTTCAAATTGCACGCGGACCCGGTCACGGTAGCGGCAGGTGAAGCTCCCTTTGCTGCTCGACAGCTCCAGCGACGGCGGCTTCGACAAGCCCAGCCCCTCGAAGAACTGCTGCACCGCCGCCACCCCCTTCACCTCCGGCCCGCTCACCGGCCAGGTCCAGCCGTTCAGCTCGAACCAGCGCCGCACCTCGCCCGACTCCAGCAGCGGCACCGCCGCCTTCGCCTTCTGCTTGTCCTTCATCCGCTCCGCCAGCTCGCGCTGCGTCCGCGCTCCCTGGAACGGCGCCTTCGCGAAAGGCTGCGCGACCAGGTCCATCCGCAACGGCACCTCGACCACGCCGCCGTTCGTGACGACGGTCAGCTTGGCGCCGTAGGTCTGCCCCGCCGCAATCCCCTTGGTCGCGACATGGAGCGTGATTTCCTGCTGCTTCGGCGTGCTGACGTTGCACTCGTGGACCGCGCCATGTTCCGAGAGCCGCAGCCAGTCCTGCCCCTCGGTGACGGCGACGGTCCCTTGCAGGACGCCCGAACCGAGGTTGGAGAGCGTGATCGTTTCGCGGCGTGATTCGCCGACCAACAAGCTGCCGAGGAGGATGCGGCGCGGGTGCAGGTCGAGCTTCGCTTGCTGGGTGCGGTTGCCGGGCAGCGAATCGACGAACGCGGACAGCGCGAGGTCGCCGTTGTCGGCGGCCTTGCGCTTGGCGTCCTCGGCGGAGCGGGCCAAGTCAACTCGGCCGCACGACGAGAAGTAGCGGATGAAGTCGCCGTTGAGAAGCAGCTGGCGGGCGGCGGCCCACTCCTCCTGGACGCCCTGGGCCAGCTCGTCGAAGGTGCGGCAGCGGCGGCCCGACGGGAACACGAACTCGTGAGGCAGCCGGCTCGCCGACTCCGCCGCGCCGGCCTGCAGGACCATGCCGTCGAAGTAGCAGTAGACCGCCAGATCAGGGTTGGCCCGATGACATCGAGAGCAGATCAACGCCGGCATATCCCATCCCGTGCTGTGACAGGACCAAAACCCGCACGCCACGCTGTTATACCAAAAGCAGCAGGCAGCGGACTACCAATGCATGGAGGAGAAAAGTCAAGCCCGCCGTCGTTAGACGGCGCGGGTAGAAACTGCAACCCCGCCGCCTAACGGCAGCGGGCTTGATGTTGCCGTGCCTTCACGCTCCCTGATACCCGATCGCGCGCAGCCGCTCCGGCGTGAGCAGGAACGCCGCACGCGGCATCGTGTCGAGGCGGAAGCGCGGCAGCAGTTCCTTCGCCGTGATCGGCTCGACGTGGTCGAGCCAGCCGCACGACCAGGCCAGCAGGCCGAGCAGCGCGTCGGCGGGAACGCCGGCGGCCCGAAGCACCGACAACCGCGTGTCGCCGTGCCGTTTCGCGAGGCGCCGGCCGTCGGGGCCGACGACGAGCGGCACATGGAGGAACGTCGGCGCGGGCAGGCCGAGCAACTGGTAGAGCAGCAGTTGGCGCGGCGTCGAGGGGACGAGATCGTCGCCGCGCATCACTTCGGTGACATGCTGATCGGCGTCGTCAACGACGACGGCGAGCTGGTACGCCGGGGTGCCGGCCGACTTCCAGACGACGAAGTCGCCGCCAAGTTCGCGGAGGCTCAGTGTCACTGGGCCACGGAAGCCGTCGTCGTAGTGCGTCGCATCGTCCGTAGTGCGGACGCGCCAGGCTAACGACCGCTCCGCCAGCGTAGCCGCGTCTCGCACATTGCGATGCGCACAGGCGCCGGGATAGAGCGGGCCTTCGTGCTCCTGGTGCGGAGCACTGGCGGCGCGTTCGATGTCGCTGCGTGTGCAGGTGCAGGGATAGACCAATTCGTCTTGCTGCAATCGCTGAAGGGCGGCTTCGTAGAGCGGCAGCCGTTGCGTCTGCACGACGGGGTTGCCGTCCCAGTCGAGGCCGAGCCAGTGGAGGTCGTCCATCGCCTGCTCGGCCGCGCCCGTCTTGATGCGCGGCGAATCGATGTCCTCGATGCGCAGCAGCAGCCGGCCACTGCGCGAGCGGACACTGAGCCAGGCGAGCAGGTAGGTGCGCGCGTTGCCGACGTGCTGCGCCCCGGTCGGCGACGGCGCCAGCCTTCCGACGAGCGGGCGGGAGTTCGCGAGCGTCATTGCCGTTGGACCCATCCCAGCACGCTCGGCGGCCGCGCCGTGGCTGGTGCTGGCAATTCCCCCACCAATTGCAGCCAAGGCATGCGCGGCGGCTGCGTCGCCAGCGCGAACGTGATCGACGGCGGCAGCGTCGCGTCCCTCGGCTCCAGCGCCCCCAGCAGCGTCGGCAGCGGCAGCGACGCGGGGACGGCCAGCTTCCGCGACAGGAACTCCTCGTCCAGCATCGCGTCGCCGAACAGCCAGCCGAACGTGCTCGGCTGCCGGTTCGCGACGTCGCGCCAGCGCAGGTACTCGTCGGGCCGAGCGACCCTGTAAAGCAGCAGCAAACCGAGCCGGTCCGCGACCGGGGCGGCTTCCGCGAAACGAGCGGCGTCGATCACAACAAGATTGACACCAGCAGCCGCCAGCGCGCGGGCCTCGTCCACGCCGAGCGACGCACGCTCCACTCCGCGCATCTCCTGCAAGCGCCCGTTCAGGTGGATGCCGGTCGGCGTCATCTGCAAGCGGCGCAGGCCGTGGCTCAGGTCGCGCACGTCGCAGCGCTCGCCGTCCTGCCACAGTTCCAGCGGGCCTTGGTAAAGCAGCGGCGTGCCTGGCTCCCAGAAGCTCGCCTCCGGGATCACCAC
>JAYSSW010000061.1:0-5150 GCA_043720335.1 Planctomycetia bacterium | reverse complement strand
CCTCCCGCCGCTGGAGGTGGTGATGCCGGCGTCGCCGCGCCGCGCGTCGTCGCAGCCAACGTCGCCTGGTTCCTGGCTGGCGCTGGGGCTGCTGGCGGGGGCGTGCGGGATGTTCCCGTTCACCAAGACGCCGGAGCGTCGCCGTGTTTCCCCGTCCCTTCCCGGCTCGCGTTGAGGCCCTCCATGAGCGTCGCCACCCCTGAGCCAGGCTCGTCCACGAGCAGCTTCTCGCAGGAGAGCTACCAGGCGCAGTACGACCTGAAGAGCGAACTGCTGCGCGAGCTGCAGATGGACGCGGAGCAGGGGGGTGGGAAGTCGCTGGACGACGTGCTGCCGCGCTGGTCCGCCGACCCTCGGAACGACCCCGACCTGGCGAGCCTGGTGTACGCGGACTACCAGCAGCGCGCGGAGCGCGGCGAGGAGCCTGCGCAGGAGGAGTACCAGAAGCGGTTCCCGGAGCAGGGGGAGTCGATCGCGTCGGTGTTCCGCCAGCAGGGGATGCTGCGCGCGATCGGGGGGTCGGGTCGGCTGCCCCCGACGCTGCAGCTGCCGAAGCCGGGCGACGAGTTGTTCGGGTTCCATCTGAAGGCGGAGCTGGGCCGGGGCGCCTTCGCCTGCGTGTACCTGGCGGAGCAGGTGAGCCTGAACCGCCGGGCGGTGGTCCTGAAGGTGTCGGTGATGCAGGGCAAGGAGCCGGAGACGCTGGCGCAGATGCAGCACACGCACATCGTGCCGATCTACTCGTTCCACGAGAGCGACGCGTCGCACCTGCACGCGGTGTGCATGCCGTACTTCGGCGGGGCGAGCCTGTCGCGCGTGCTGGAGGCGATGTTCAAGCGGGACCGCAAGCCGACGGAGGGGAAGCAGTTCGTCGCCGTGCTGCGCGCGACGCAGTCGACGCTTCCGGAGGAGCTGGCCCGCGAGACTCCTGCGGTTGACGGTGCGTCGCCGCTCGACGAGCTGGGCGGCCAGAGCTACGTGCGCGTGGCGATGGGGCTCGTGGCGAAGCTGGCCGAGGGCTTGCAGCACGCGCACCGCCGGGGCGTGCTGCACCGCGACGTGAAGCCGTCGAACATCCTGGTCAGCAGCGAAGGCCAGCCGATGCTGCTCGACTTCAACCTGTCGGAGAACGTGGCGAGCGTGCGTGCGCAGCTGACGTCGGTGCTGGGGGGGACGGTGGCGTACATGGCGCCGGAGCACCTGCAGGCGATGGCGCTGCGCGACCCGATGCTGGTCCGCAAGGTGGACCACCGCAGCGACGTGTACTCGCTGGGGATGGTGCTGTACGAGATGCTGGCGGGCCAGAAGCCGTTCGAGCAGAGCGCGAGCTACGCTCCGGCGCCGCACATCATGGAGGCGATGGCGTTGGAGCGCAGCCGCGCCGCGCCGTCGCTGAAGGCGGCGCGACCCGATGTGCCGTGGGGCTTGGAGAGCGTGCTGCGGCGCTGCCTGGCGCCCGACCCGGCGCGGCGCTACCAGTCCGCCAGTCAGCTGGCCGCCGACCTGAACGCGCTGCTCGAGGACCGGCCCCTGGAGTTCGCGCCGGAGCTGAGCCGCCGCGAGCGCGTCGAGAAGTGGGCGCGGCGGCATCCGCGCCTCGCCTCGTCCGCCGGCGTCGCCTGCGTGGCGGCGGCCGGCCTCGCCGTGCTCGGCCTGCTCCTGGGGGGCGCCCTGGACGGCTGGCGCAGCGCGCAGCACGACGTCGACGTGGCCGACGCCCGCCAGCTGCACCGGCAGTTCGACCAGGACACCTTGCGCGCCCTATGCCTCGTCAACACCACCAACGACCTGCAGCAGAACGAACATCTGAAGCAGGGCTTCCTTCTCTGCGAGGCGAGCCTGAACCGCTACGGCGTCCTCGACCGCGACGACTGGCAGCGGGCGCCGCGCTGGCGGCTGCTCGGCGCCGACGAGCGCCTGCGCAGCGCCGAGAACGTCCGCGAGCTGCTCATGCTCCTGGCCGACGCCCAGCTGCGGCTGCGTCCCGGCGACGCCGAGGCCGCCCAGCGGTCGCTGGCGTGGCTCGGCAAGGCGGAACGCGTCGACGGCCTCGCTCCGACCGCCGCCCTGCACGAGGCGCGCGCGGCGTGCCTGGCCGCCCTCGGCAGAGCCGACGACGCCAACGACGCGCACGCCAAGGCCCAGGCGACGCCGCGAACCACCCCGCGCGACCACTACCTGCTGGCGACGGCGCTGATCCGCCAAGGCGCCGGCCAGCGCGGCGCGGCGTTGAAGGCGCTCGACCAGGCGGTCGCGCTGAACCCGCGCCACTACTGGTCGTGGGTGCAGCGAGGCGCCTGCCAGCTGGAGCGCGGCGAGACGATGCTGGCCGCCAGCGACTTCGGCGTCAGCATCGGTCTTTGGCCGGAGTTCGCCCTGGGCTACTTCCACCGGGGCTGCGCGCTCGCCAAGGCGGGCCGGTTCCCCGAAGCGGTCGCCGACTACAGCGCCGCCCTGCAGCGCGACCCCGACCTGGCGCTCGCCTACCTGAACCGCGGTTTGGCGCATCTCGAAAACAAGGCGCACGCCGACGCCCTGCGCGACTTCGGCGCCGCCCTGGAGCGCGGCCTCGACGGCGCGGCGCTGCACGCCGGGCGCGGCGTCGCGCTTGAGGGTCTGCGCCGGCACGACGAGGCCGACGCCGCCTTCCAGCGGGCCGTCGCGCAGCTCCCCCAGGCCGACGCCGCGACGCAGGCGCGTGTCCGCTGCGCGCACGGGTTCGCCGTGTCGCAGCGCAGCCCGGACGACGCGCGGGGGTCGTTCCAGGCCGTGCTCGCGAAGCAGGCCGGCCAGCCGCAGGCGCTGTACGGCCTGGCGATGCTGGCGGCGCAGCGGGACCGCATCGACGAAGCGTTGCAGTGGTTCGACCAGGCGCTCCATGCCGACCCCGACTTCGTCGAGGCGCGCCGTTTCCGTGCGGTGCTGCTGGCGCGCGGCGGGTCGATCGAGAAGGCGTTCGACGACGTCAACCTCTGCCTGGCGCGCGAGCCGAACTCGGGCGCGACGCACTACGCGGCCGCCTGCGTCGCGGCGCAGGCGATGAATCACAGGCCCGCTGCGGCTAAGGCGGCGTCGTCGCAGGCGCTGCTGCTGCTCGCCCGCGCGTTGGAGCTGGGCTACGGCCGCGACCGCGCCGCCGCCGACCCGGATCTGGCGCCGCTCCGCCCAAGCCCTGATTTCATCCGATTGCTTTCCCCCGACCGTCCGTGAGGCTCCCTGTGGACACCACCCAAACGATCCGCATCCCCATCCCGGCCGGCCGCTCGCGCCACTCGCCGCTCGACCATGCGCACGCCCTGGCGATGGTGCTGCGCAACGAGTTCGGCATAGGCTTCGTCTTCCACCACGCCGCCACCGGCGGGCTGGTCGAGCCTCGCGAAGCGCGCGACGAGGGCGAGGAGCTGATGTCGCAGACGATGGTGCTCCCCGTCGACGCGCCGCTCTCCGCCGACATGGCCTGCCGGCACGCCGAGGACGGGCATCCGTCGGTCGTCGCGCTGGCGCCGGGGCAGTACCGCGTCGTCGTCGTGCTGACGCAGTTCGGCAAGCCCCTCTTCGTCGCCGTCGGCCTGTTCCAGGGCCTGGCGCGGACCCGCCCCGAAGCCGACCGCGAGCGCGGCTGGATGCAGCAGTGGGCCCAGTCGTTCAGCGACCGCCTCCGCCTCAACGACCAGTTCCTCAGCCAGAAGCTCTCCACCGAGGAGCAGATGTCGCACGCCAAGGGCGCCTGGGAAGGGCTGCTCGGCCTCGACCATGTCATGCGCCGCCTGCGCATCCACAAGGACCCGGAGAAGTACCAGCTGCGCATCCTGCAGACCGCCTTCAACCTGCTCCACGTGCAGGCGCTCGTCTGCGTCCCGCCGGACCACCAGTCGCTGGTGATGATGCAGGGGGAGACCACGCTGAGCGGCGTCGACTGCCGGCACCTCGCCGCGCTGCTCGAGAAAAGCCCCGACTACCGCGGCAGCGGCCCCATCTTCTGCAACCAGCTGGCGTCGCTCCCCTGGGCGATGAGCTTCCCCAGCCTGTCGACCGTGCTCGCCTTCCCGATGACCGACTCCGAGCCGCGCGGCTGGGTGATCGCCCTCAACAAGCGACCCCCCGAGGACGACGGCACGCGAGGCGCCCTGCCGTTCCGCCGCAGCGACGCCGCCCTGCTCACCCCCTTCGTGTCGCTGCTCCGCCTGCACGCCAGCGCCGTCGGACGCTACCACGACCTCAAGGAGCTGATGGTCGGCCTGGCACGCTCCCTCACCGCCGCCATCGACGCCAAGGACTCGTACACCTTCGGCCACAGCGAGCGCGTCGCACGCATCGCCGTCGAACTCGGCGACGCCATGGGCCTGCGCGGCGACGAGCTCAACAACCTCTACCTCGCCGGGCTGCTCCACGACGTCGGCAAGATCGGCGTCCCCGACGCCGTCCTCCGCAAGCCCGGCAAGCTCACCGAGGACGAGTTCGACCAGGTCAAGCAGCACGTCACCCTCGGCTACTCCATCCTCGCCGACCTCAAGCCGATCCGCAACCTCCTGCCCGGCGTCCTCTACCACCACGAGCGCTACGACGGGAAAGGCTACCCCGAGGGGCTGGTCGGGCAGAACATCCCGCAGCTGGCGCGCATCCTCGCCGTCGCCGACGCCTTCGACGCCATGAGCACCAACTGCCCCTACCGCCAGTCCCTGCTCGCCGAGGAGATCGAGGCCAGGCTCCAGCAGGGCGCCGGCAGCCAATGGGACCCCCAGGTGGTCGAGGCCTTCTTCCGCGTCAAGCACAAGGTCCACGCCATCCAGCGGCGCGGCGTCGGCGAGTCGCTCCGCCACGCCCTCGACGGCGCCCTGCAGAACAAAGGCAGCACGTTCATCCTGTAGCGCGCGACGCAGATAGCCCCCGGCTCGCCGGCTGTCGCACGCCGCGAATCCACACGGCAATTCGCGTGGCGCATGCAGGCGCAGCTCGAACTCCCGTTCGACGATGCGCAGCGAGTCGCAGCGCGAGTCGCCAGCCGCCTGAGCCCGAAGCACGAGCGAGGCCGACCCGCGCGACGGCCGCATGCGAAGCGTCTCCCGTTCGACGATGCGCAGCGAGTCGCGCCACGACTCGCGGCTCTCGCTGCGCGAGTCGCCGTTCCCCTGGCCCGCACCGTCGCGCGG